>DASWHY010000164.1:0-1530 GCA_036397955.1 Thermoanaerobaculia bacterium
GCTGCCCGCGCACCCGCGGCCTCCTCGAAACCTGGCACCGCCTCCCCGCCGCCGCCGTCCAGGGCTCCTGACGTGCGGGTCCTCACCGCCGAGGCGATGCGCGCGCTCGACCGCGCGGCCATCGACGAGCTGGGGGTGCCGGGCCTCGTGCTGATGGAGAACGCCGCGATCGGCGTCGTCGAGGCGATCGGCGAGGTCTACCCGCGGGCCGCCGCCGTCGCCGTCTTCTGCGGCCCGGGCAACAACGGCGGCGACGGCCTGGCGGTGGCGCGCCACCTGGCGGTGCGCGGCTACCAGGTCGAGACCGTGCTGGCGGCGGGCGGCCGGCCGCTCGGCGGCGACGCCGCGGTGCAGCTCGGCATCGTCCGCGCCCTCGAGCTGCCGCTCGTCGAGCTGCCGCCCGACGGCGACCTCGCCCCGCACCTCGCCGCCGCGGCCGCGGCCGACCTCGTCGTGGACGCCCTCTTCGGCACCGGCCTGGCGCGGCCGCTCGAAGGGCAGTTCGCGGCGCTCGTCGCGGCCCTGAACGGGCTCCGGCGGCCGCGGGTGGCGGTGGACCTGCCGAGCGGCCTGGCGGGCAGCCGCGCCGAAGCCTGGGAGCCGCACCTGCGCGCCGACCTGACGGTCACCTTCGCCGCCCCCAAGGTGGCGCACGTCCTGCCGCCGGCGGCGGACTCGGTGGGGGAGCTGGTGGTGACCGACCTCGGCATCCCGCCCTGGCTGGTCGAGTCGGCGCCCGGCGCGCTCCACCTGCTGACCGAGGAGGAGGCCGCGGCCCTCCTGCCGCCGCGCCCCGCCGGTGCCCACAAGGGGGACTGCGGCCACGCCCTCCTGGTCGCCGGCTCGACCGGAAAGGCCGGCGCGGCGGTCCTGGCCGCGCGCGGCGCCGTGCGCGGCGGCGCGGGGCTGGTGACGGTGGCGGTGCCGGAGCCGGTCCTCGCGACCGTCGCCGCGGGATCGGCCGAGTCGATGACCCTGCCGCTGCCGGCCACCGCCGCGGGCGCCCTCGCCGGCGGCGCGGTCGAGAGAGTGCACCTGGCGATTGCAGGCAAGACGGTGCTTGCCTTAGGGCCCGGGCTCGGCACCGACGCCGAGACGGCCGAGGCGGTGCGGCGCCTCGTGCGCGAGTCGCCGGTCCCGCTCGTGGTCGACGCCGACGGCCTGAACGCCTTCGCCGGTCGCGCCGGGGAGCTCGCGGAGCGCGCGAGCCCGGCCATCCTCACCCCGCATCCCGGCGAGATGGGGCGCCTCCTCGGGCTCACCGCCGCCGAGGTGCAGGCCGACCGGGTGGCGGCCGCCGAGCGCCTGGCGCGCGAGACCGGCGCGGTGGTTCTGCTCAAGGGGCGGCGGACCCTGGTGGCGAGCCCCGAGGGCGAGGTCTGGATCAACCCGACCGGCAACCCCGGCATGGCCACCGGCGGCACGGGCGACGTGCTCACCGGGGTCCTTGCCGCCTTGCTGGCCCAGGGGCTCGACCCCTTCGCCGCGGCCCTCGCCGGCGCCTACGTCCACGGCCTGGCCGGGGACCTC
>DASWHY010000165.1:0-8483 GCA_036397955.1 Thermoanaerobaculia bacterium
ACCAGGAAGGCGTCGTGAGGCAGGTAGGTGTAGACGCGCAGCCCCTCCCGGCGCATGGCCTCGGCTTGCCAGCCGGCGATCGGACGCGGGAACTTGAGGAGCAGGACCTCGCCGCCCGCGGCGCCCGCGGCCTCCCCGGCGCGCGCCGCCTCGTGCGCCGGCTGCGGCCGGCGCGTGTCGATGGTCCGGGACTCGAGGAGGATGAGCGGCGACTCCGCGGCCTCGCGCTGCGCGAGGGCGGTGGATGCCGGGACCAGGAGGACGAGCGTGGCGACGAGCGAACGGAGCGGCGAGCCGGACGGGTGCATGGTTCCCCTCCTCTGAAGGAAGGGTGCCGGAAAGGCGCGTCGGCGAGCCGGCTCCCAGGCTGCCTTCCTACCGCCCGACCACCCCCGAGGCTGCGAGCTCCTCGAGCAGCACCTCCGCGAAGAGCCGATGGGCGAGCGCGTTGGGATGCCCGTCGCGACCGTTGCGGAAGGTCTGCGCCCAGGCGCCGCGCTTCCGCGCCAGCCCGCGGGCGCCGAGGTAGGCGTAGAAGCGCGGCGCCGCGTGGACGAAGCGCAGCCCGTGCCGGTGCACAGCCTCCCGCATGAGCGGGTGCACGCGCTCGAGCGTCGTCACGAGGACCGGGATGCCGCGCCGCCGGCTGAGGTCGGCCAGGCGCGCCATCGCCCGGGCGTAGGCCTCGGGCCCGCCGAGGTGGGCGAAGCGGCTGCGGTCGGCTCGCCTGCGAGCCCGCCGGAGCGTGTCCGGCTCGGCATCGCCCTCCTCCCCCTGGTCGGTGCCGGCCAGCGCCCCGCGCAGCACGGCGAGCAGGTACGAGCGCGGCGGCGCGGCGAAATGCGGCGTGTCGAGGTCGTTGCGGACGAAGTGCACGATCATCAGGTCGGGCGCGAAGGCGAGCGCCTTGTGCTCGAAGGTGGCGACCTCCATGACCGCGTTGTAGCCGGGGACGGCGAAGTTGAGCACTTCGAAGCGGCGGGGATCGCCCGCCGCCCGCGCCCGCGCGTTGAGGAGGACCTCCAGCCGGCGCAAGTAGACCTCGTCGTCGCCCACTCCCCAACCGAACATCTGCGAATCGCCGAGGCCGGCGATGCGGAAGACGCCTGGCGGCTTGGCCAGCGGCACCTCGGGACCGCGCATGCCGTGCGAGTTGGTGCTCAGCGGGCGGCCGTGGAAGAGCCCGCGCAGCCCCGGCCGCAGCTCGTAGACGACGTCCGGCCAGCGGCTCGGCCGGGAGCGGCGGGCCTGGCTGTCCAGGCTCGCGCCGGCCGCCGCCCGGAGCTGGAAGCGGAGCCCGAGCTCCGCGACCAGCAGCGCCGCGGCGACCGAGACGGCGAGCAGCGCGACGCGGAGGAGCGCGCGTTTCAGGCGCCCCTCCCCGCTGCCGGGGAGGCCAAGCGCTTCAGGAGCTGGATCTGCCCGGCGTGGTAGAGGTCGTGGGCCGCGATCCCGGTGACCAGCTCGCGCACGGTGAAGCGCCCCTTGCCGGTGGGGCGCGCGAAGACGGCGGGCGACGCCGCCGCGACGGCCGCCCGCAGCTTCGCGTGCCACTCCTCGAGGAGGGCGATGTCGGCGCGCAACCCCGCCGCAGTCGCCTCGATCGGCCGCTCGAACCAGTTGGAGCCGGGAAGCGAGAACGAGCCCCGCGCGGCGCCGTCGAAGCGCCGCCACACCGCGTACTTCCAGTAGGCGCAGTGGACGACCAGCTCCCAGACGTTGTGCCGCCCCGGCCCCGGCCGCCACGCCGCCACCTTGGGATCGAGCCGCCGCAGCGACCCGCGCAGGTTCGTGCCGTGCCAGGAGGCGCGGTCGAACGCCTGGTCGAGAAGGGGGAGGAGGAGGTCGCGCTCGACCGCGGCGCCACTCACGGCGTTGCGGGCGCCGCCGTCGATTCCGGCGAGGTCATGGAGCGATAGACGACGAGCCAGGCGCCGGCCTCGCGGGCGAAGACGAGCAGGTCCACGCCGCGCTCGTGGTAGGTCGTGCCTGCGAGCTCGTAGACGATCGAGAACGGGCAGGCGGCCACCGCCGTGTCGCCCCAGACGTCGACCTGCGGTGGCGCCGGCGTGAACTCGCGGACAGTCGCGGCGGCGCCGAAGTCGCGGTAGGTCTGGACGCAGGCCTCGCGCCCCGCGAGCCGCGCCGTGAAGCCGGGCGGCACGAAGACGACGTCGGGATGGAAGTACCCGGCCAGGTCCTCGTACCGCCCTTCGAGCCAGGAGCGGTTGAGCGCGGCGACGGTCTCCTCGACGGTCATCACTGCCGAATCATAAGTCCGGCGCCCGCGCACCGCCGCCGGCACGATCGGACCGCCGCTGGGGTGACTCGGCTCCCTACTCCGCCGTCCAGCGCGGCACTCGCCCCGGCGTCCAGGGGGCGCCGGCGGCTTCGAGCTTGGACTCCAGGCCTTCCAGGTCCTCCTCGATCAGCTTGCGAAGCTGCTCGAGAACCGGGCCGAACTCCTGGCTGGCGATGCGGTAGGACTCGCGGTGGCTGGCGGTGGCGCCGGAGCTCGCCGCCCAGTGGCCGCCCACCACGGTCTGCACGCGGTCGACGATCGCCGACGGTACCGGCTCGTTGTAGCGCGCCCGGATCGGGTCGCCGCTGAGCGCCACGTCGAGGTCCCGCAGGCGCGCCTCGATCGCCCGCACCTCCTCGCCCAGCTTGGGGTCGGCATCCGGCGTCTCGAGGAGCGCCTTCTTGATGTGGTCGATCCGCACCTGCGCCTCGCCGGCCGCCTGGGCCGCCCCCAGCACTGCCCGCTGCAGGCGTGCGGTCTTGCGCTGGAAGTCGAGCTCGGCGGCGGTGTCGGCGGCCGGCAGGACCGCGAGGCCGAGCGGCTTGGGCGTGAAGCTCTGCGGCTCGGCGAGCGGCGTGAGCTTGCCGTCCACGAGCTTGCCGAGGGTGACGGTGTAGGTCGCCGGCGCCACCATCGGCCCGCGCGGCTTGTCGGCGAAGGGGTTGGGCTCGCCGGCGGGCGTGAGCTGCACCGGGTTGGCCGGCGGGAAACGCAGGTCCCAGGCGACGCGGTGGAGGCCGGCCTCGGCCGGCGCCGTCAGGCGCCGCACCACGCGCCCCTCCTCGTCGGCCACGGTCAGCACGACCGCCGGCTCCTCCTCCCGCTGCTCCTCGCGCAGCGCGTCCCAGCTCGGATAGCTCACGTCGCCGCCGGTCTCGACGACCTCCTTCTCCGCCGCCAGGCGCGCCTTCTTCCGCGTCTTGAGCTCGTCCTTCAGGTAGTAGGTGAAGACGGCGCCGAACGGCGGGTTGGGGGCGGTGAAGAAGGAGTCGCCCTGGAAGGCCTTCTCGGGCAGGCCGAGCGGCTGGGAGGCGTGGTACATCCAGATGCGGTCGTCGAGCGGGAAGAGGACGGCCTCCTGCTCGAGCAGGGCCGGCGTCGTCCGCCGCAGCGGCGTGTAGTCGTCGAGGACGTAGAAGCCGCGCCCGAAGGTGGCGACGACGAGGTCGTTCTCCCGCTCCTGGATGGCGAGGTCGCGCACCGCGATGACCGGCATTCCGCCCTTCAATTGCGTCCACTGTTTGCCGCCGTCCATGGTGAAAAAGACGCCGAACTCCGTGCCCGCGAAGAGCAGACGCGGGTCGACGTGGTCCTCGGCCAGGGCGTAGACCGAGCCGCGCGCCGGCAGGTCGCCGGCGATCGAGGTCCAGGTCCTGCCGCGGTCGGCGCTCTTCAGGAGGTAGGGCTTGAAGTCGCCCATCTTGTGGTTGTCGAAGGCGGCGTAGACGGTCGAGGCGTCGTGCTTGCCGGCCTCCAGGCGCGCGACGTAGGTCATCTCCGGCACGCCGGGGAAGCGCTCCACCTTGCGCCAGGTGGCGCCGCCGTCCTCGGAGACCTGCACCAGGCCGTCGTCGGTGCCGGCGTAGAGGAGCCCCTCGACCTTCGGCGACTCGGCGAGCGCCACGACGTTGCCGAAGTAGGAGGAGCCGGCGTTCTTGAAGACCGCGTCCGGGCCCCAGAGGCGCCCCATGATCTTGAGCGTGTTGCGGTCGAGCCGGCGCGTCAGGTCGGGGCTCACCCGCTTCCAGGAATCGCCCCGGTCGTCGCTGCGGAAGACCTTGTTGGCCGCGAAGTAGAGCCGCGTCGGCGCGTGCGGCGAGACGATGAGCGGCGAGTCCCAGAAGAAGCGCAGCGGCTCCTCCCCCGCCTCCTCGATCGGCTTGATGTCGATCAGCTCGCCGCTCTTGCGGTCGTAGCGGACGAGGCCGCCGTACTGCCACTGCGAATAGACGATATTGGGGTCGGTCGGATCGACGCGCGACTGGAAGCCGTCGCCGCCGACGGTCACGAACCAGTCGTCGTTGGTGATGCCCGAGGCCGAGACGGTGCGCGAGGGGCCGCCGAGGGTGTTGTTGTCCTGGGTGCCGCCGTAGAGGTTGTAGAAGGGGGTCGCGTTGTCCACCGCGACGCGGTAGAACTGGGCGAGCGAGAGGTTCGACTTGAAGTCCCAGGTGGCGCCGCGGTCCCAGCTCTCGTAGATGCCGCCGTCCGAGCCCATCAGCAGGTGCTCGCTGTCGTCGGGCTCGATCCAGAGCGCGTGGTTGTCCACGTGCTTGAAGCGCTCGCCGAGGCGGCGGAAGGTCTTGCCGCCGTCCTCGGAGACCTGCGCCCAGGTGTCCATCGAGTAGATCCGATCGGCGTCCTGGGGATCGACGAAGATCTCCTGGTAGTACTGCGGGCTGCCCGAGACGTGGTCGCCGCGCTTCTCCCACGAGGAGCCGCCGTCCTGCGAGCGGTAGAAGCCGCCGCCGCGGTTGGCGGCCTCGACGATGGCGTAGAGAGTTCCCGGGTCGGCGGGGGCCAGGGCCAGGCCGATCCGCCCGATCTCCTCGCTCGGCAGGCCGTTCGAGAGCTTCTTCCAGGTGGCGCCGCCGTCGGCCGACTTGTGCAGCCCCGACTCGGGGCCGCCGGCGACGATCCCCCAGACGTGCCGGCGCCGCTGGTGGGCGGCGGCGTAGAGGACGTCCGGGGCGCGCGGGTCGAGTACCACGTCGGTGACGCCGGTGTTCTCGCTGATCGCCAGCACCGCCTTCCAGGTCTTGCCGCCGTCGGTCGTCTTGTAGAGGCCGCGGTCGCCGCCGGCGCTCCACAGCGGGCCCTGGGCGGCGACGTAGACGACGTTCGAGTCGCGCGGGTCGATGACGATGCGGCCGATGTGCTCGGAGGCCTTCAGGCCGACGTTCTCCCAGGTGCGGCCGCCGTCCAGCGACTTGTAGACGCCGTCGCCGTAGGAGACGCTGCGCTGGAGGTTGTTCTCGCCGCTCCCTACCCAGACGACGAGCGGGTCCTTGGGGTCGATCGCGACGCAGCCGATCGAGTAGGAGCCCTGCTTGTCGAAGATCGGCGACCAGGTGGTGCCGGCGTTGGTGGTCTTCCAGACGCCGCCGGAGGCCGCCGCGACGTACCAGGTGCTCTCGTCGCTCGGGTGGATGGCGATGTCGCCGACGCGGCCGGAGGCGACCGCCGGGCCGATACCGCGCAGCTCGAGACCGGCGAAGGTCTCGGCGCTCCAAGGCTCCTTCTTCTTCTCGTCCTTCTTCTCACTCTTCTTGGGCGCGGCGGCGGCGGCCACGGGGGCGAGCAGGGCGAGGAACAGCACGACAACAGAGAATCGCTTCACGGAGGGGTCTCCTTCGGATCTCGGGTTCGGGGCGGCGATGCTACATCAGCGAGCCGAAGTTTGCCCCTGCCGCGCGATCCAGGCGTCGATCCGCCGCTCCAGCACCTCGAGCGGCAGCGCGCCGGCGCTCAGCACCTCGTCGTGGAAGGCGCGGACGTCGAATCGCGGCCCGAGCGCCTTCTGTGCCTTCTCGCGCAGCTCGAGGATCTTGAGCTGGCCGATCTTGTAGCCCAGCGCCTGCCCCGGCCAGACGATGTAGCGGTCGGTCTCGGCCTGGATGTCCGGCTCGTCGACGGCCGAGTGGTCGCGGAAGAACTGCACCACCTGGTCTCGGCTCCACCTCTTGTAGTGGAAGCCGGTGTCGACGACCAGGCGGATGGCGCGCAGCATCTCGTCCTGGAGGCGGCCGTAGTCGCTGTAGGGGTCCTGGTAGAAGCCGACCTCCTTGCCCAGCCGCTCGGAGTAGAGCGCCCACCCTTCGACGTAGGCGGTGAAGTGGGCCTGCTGGCGGAAGGGCGGCAGGCTCGGCAGCTCCTGGGCGATCGAGACCTGCAGGTGGTGGCCCGGCACCGCCTCGTGGTAGGCGGTCGACTCGACGGTCAGGATCTTCCGCTTGTCGGGCTCGCTGGTGTTGACCTTGACCATCCCCGGCCGCGAGCCGTCGGGCGTCCCCTGGTTGTACTCGGCCCCGGCGGCCTCCTTCTCGCGGAACTCCTCGACCGGCTCGACGACGACCTTCGCCTTCGGCAGGCGGCCGAAGAGCTGCGGCAGCTTGGCCCACATCTGGTCGGTGTAGCGGCGGTAGAGGCCGAGGATGCGCTCGCGGCTGCCGGCGCGCAGCTTGGGGTCGGCCTCAATCGCGGCGTTGAAGCTCTTGAGGTCCTGATAGCCGAGCTGCTTGGAGATCACCAGCATCTCGCCCTCGATCGCCGCCACCTGCTGGAGGCCGAGCTGGTGAATCTGCTCGGGCGTCAGGTCGGTCGTCGTCTGGCGCTTGACCGCCGCGGCGTAGCGCGCGGCGCCGTCGGGGAGCGACCAGACCCCCGGCTCGGCCCGCCCGCGCGGCGCGTACTCGTCGCGGACGAACTTGGCGAAGGCCGCATAGGCGGGGAGGACGGCGTCGCGGAGGGCCCCGTGGAGCTCGCGCGTCAGCCGCTCGCGCTCGGCGGCGGGGACGGCTTCGGGGAAGGCGGCGAGCGGGCGGCTGAAGGGGGACGTCTCGGGCGGCGTGTCGGCGATCCCCTGCGCCTGCGTCGCCACCTTCTCGAGCAGGAACTTGGGCGGCATGAGGCCTTCGGCCACCCCGGCCCGCATGTGCGCGAGGGTGTCGTCGAACATCTTCGGCAGCTTCTTGAGGCGGGCGATCCAGTCCTCGTAGTCCTTGACCGTGTCGAAGGAGAGGACCGAGGCGAACGACGCCGCCTCCAGATGGATCCCCCCCATCTGGTTGACCGGCATGCGCCAGCCGTGGAAACGGACGTTGTCCATCCGCTCGCGCATCGAGCGCACCATCAGCTCCTTGTTGAGCGCCTCCTGGTCGGGGAAGCCGGCCGTGTCGATGGCCTCGAAGCGGGCGAGGAACTGACGGGTCTTTTCGAGGTCGCGGTCGAGGGCCTCCTGCGAGAGGTCGGAGACCTGGTCGTTCCAGCGCTTGTCGCCGAGGATCGAAGCGAGCTCGGGGTTGGTCGAGAGGACGTACTCCCAGTGCTCGTCGAGCAGGCGGGAGAGCGCCTGGCGGCGGGCTTCTAGATCGGCCGCGGGTGCGGCGGCCGGGGCGGCTGGTTTGGAAGCCGGGGTGCCGTTCGGGGCGGCCAGGGCGGCGACGGGCAGCAGCAGGAGCGAGACGCAGAGCGGGGCGATTGGGCGCATGGAGGCCCTCCTCGCCCGCTGTCTACGGCGATTCGGGGGGCAGGGTTTCGGCGTCCTCCGCCGGCAGCTCGGCGGTGCCGTCGGCCGCGCTGGCCAGCAGCGCCCGCGCCTCCTCGGCCCGGTCGCGCGGCACGTGGATCTCCACGCCCAGCGCCTGGTGCCGCTCGTTGACGAACCCGCCCGAGAGCGGCAGCAGCCCGAACGCCTCGTCCCCTTCGAGATGGTACGGGATCCCCGCCGACTCCAGCACCGACTTCACCACCGGCAGCAAGTTCGGATCGGTGGTCTCGAAGACCTGCTCCAGCTCGAGGTCCGGGTCCCCCTGCGGTTCGTCCGGCTCATCCGGCTCATCCGGCATTGCGTACCTCCTTGTGCGAACGACCGGAGCATACAAGCGTTCCCCTGCCGCGTTGTAGAATTGCCGGAGCAGGGATCATGAAGGCCAAACCCGCAGTGGCTGCCCCCGACGTTCGCGATGGGATCCGCGAGATGGTCCGGCGGATCGTCGAGCAGTTCGATCCGGAGCAGATCATCCTCTTCGGCTCCCACGCGCGGGGCACGGGGCGACCCGACAGCGACGTCGACCTCCTCGTCGTCATGTCCCACCACGGCTCACGGCGGCAGCAGCAGGTCGAGATTCGCCTCGCGCTCCACGATCTGGGCTTCGCCAAGGACGTGATCGTCGCCACGCCTGAGGAATTCGCCTGGCGGAAGGAGATTCCCGGCACGATCGAACGGCCTGCGGCGCGCGAAGGCAAGATCCTCTATGCCCGATCCTGATCTCGTGCACGAGGTCGCACGAGAGTGGATCCTGAAGGCGGAGAACGATCTCAAGACGGCGGTTCACGTCCTCAAGCTCGGCGAGCACTGCCCTACGGACTCCGTCTGCTTTCACGCGCAGCAGTGCGTGGAAAAGTACGTGAAGGCCGTCCTCATCCTTGCCGGTACCGACTTCCCGAAGACCCACGACCT
>DASWHY010000166.1:0-2197 GCA_036397955.1 Thermoanaerobaculia bacterium
ACCGTCAGCCACGCGCCGCTGAGCGGCGCCTACTACGAGATCTACCTGCGCGACCTGCAGACCGGCGCGCACGAGTACTACACCTGGTTCGGCGAGTCGGCGTGCGGCGGCAGCGAGCGCGCCTTCGCGTCCGCCAGCCGGACCGTCGCCGGCGCCAAGAAGCCCGCCGGGGGGTGCAAGGCCGACGCGACGACGGTCTGCCTGCACAACCGCTTCGCCGTGCGCGCTGTCTGGCGGGACGAGCAGGGCGAGCACCCCGCGGGAGCGCTCCCGCTGGTGCCGCGCCACAGCGGCGCCCTCGACTTCGGCGACCGCGGCGACCCGGAGCTGATCGTCGACATCCAGCCCGCCGGCAAGAAGTTCAACGTCACCTACGCGCCGCTGGTGGCGCGGCCGTACACGCTGACGATCACCGACACGCGCACGAAGGCCGTCAGGACCTACGATCAGCCCGACGCCAGGCAGTGCGGCGGGAGCCAGGCCCCGGCGTTCTGAGCGGCCGTCCTCGTCGGCGGTCAGGGCTCGAGATAGCCGCGCGGCGCGCGCACGGTGAGCCCGCTCTTCACCGGGTCCAGCACCTCGACGCGCACGTCGCGCCAGCCGCCGGCGCGGGCGCGGCCGCCGGCCGGTTGGTAGCCGAGGAGGTACTGGTCGCGGAGCTCGGCGAGGAGGCGCTGGAGAGCCGGGCCGACTTCGCCGACCTGCGCCAGGACCTCGACCCGCCCGCCGCTTTCGACCACCGTCTGCTCCAGCAGCTCCGGCCCCCGCCGGTGCCCCGCGGCATCGCGCCAGGCCGAGAGGCGGTGCACCTGGTCGGGGGCGACGTCGTCTTCCGGGCGGTGCAGGCGGAGCCAGTAGAGGACCGCCTGGCTGCGGCGCGCGGCCCATTGCACGCGCTCGAGCGGCAGCGCGCTCTCGACGTCCACGCCGTCGGAGAGGAGGACCACGACCCGCCGCCCCGGGCGCGCCTCCAGCCGCTTGAGCGCGAGGTAGAGGGTGTCGTAGACGGCGGAGCCGCCGCCGGCGGTGGTGCGCTCGAGCGGCAGCGCGAGGATCGGCGCCAGGTTGGTGAAGGGGGTCTCGAGGAGCAGGCGGTCGGAGAAGAGGAGCAGCTTCGCCTCGTCGAGCCGCTGCATGCCGGCGGCGAACGTGCGCGCCCCTTGCAGCGCGGTGGCCAGCCGCTCGCCGCGCATGCTGGTGCTGGCGTCGACCAGCAAGGCGGCGACGAACGGCGCGTCGCCGCGCGCGAAGGCCACGATCCGCTGCTCGACGCCGCCGTCGAGTACCGTGAAGTCGCCGCGGCCGAGGTCGAGGACCGGCCGCCCCTCGCGCTCGACGCGCACGTAGAGCTGGCGCAGCTCGACGAGCACCTCCATGTCGGTGCGGATCTTCGCGGTGGTGAGGCCGGCGGTCGCGGTGCGTCCGGCGGCGTCGCGCGCCACGACCTCGATCCGGTGCTCCTCGTTCTGCTGCCCGGTCTGGAGGACGGCGCGCCAGGGGGGAGCTTCGAGAAGGGCGGTGCGGACGCCGTCGAGGTAGATCTCCAGCGCGCGCACCGCGGCGCCGGCCGGCCGCACCGCCACCTCGACCTCGAAGTCGCCGAAGACCGCGACGCCCGGCGCGGGGCGCACGATGGCGACCGAGAACGGCTCCGGCGCGGCGCCGCCGGGGGCGGGGAGAGCGGCGAGGAGGGCCGCCGCGAGCGCCGCGAGCGGCGTGCGTCTCACCGCGCGCCTCCGGGCCGCTCGCCGCTCCTCTTGCCGCCGGCGAGGGCCGCGGCGAGGGAGGGGAGCCGCTCGGCCGCGCTCTGCTCGAGGTCGCGGCGGGCGCGCTGCACCGCGCCTTCGGGCAGGCGGGCGTAGCGGTGGCGAGGGGAGGGCGCGTTCTCGCCGTCCGGCGTGAGCGCGGCGAGCTCCTGCCGCGCGTCGGCGCTCCGCCCCTGGAGGTCGAGCGCGAGAGCGAGGAGGAGGGCAAGCTTCTCGTCGCGCGGGAAGCGGGCGAGCCCCGCGCGGGCGATCCGCTCGGCGTCGGCGGGCTTCTCTTCGGCCAGCCGCAGCCGAGCCAGCTCGTGGAAGGCGACCGCGACCGGCCAGTCCTCGTCGAGCCCGGCCGCCGCTCCCCGCGGCGCCGCGCGCGTTAGCTCTTCCAGGAGCCGCCGCGCCTCGCGCTCGTTGCCCACGCGCGCCAGGTTGACCGC
>DASWHY010000167.1:0-7113 GCA_036397955.1 Thermoanaerobaculia bacterium
GTCCTCGCCACCTTCCGCCCCGAGGGATTGGCGCCGGGCGCCTACCGCCTCGTCGTGACGCTCGTCGAACCGCGGGGTGGGACCTTGAGCGCCTCGGCACCCTTCCGCGTCTCCGGAGGCCCCTCATGAAGCGTCGTCTGCCGTCCGTCCTCGCCCCTGTCGCCGCGCTGATCCTCCTGCCGGCCCTCGGGCCGCGCGCCGCCGCGGCGCAGGAGAAGTTCCAGGACCAGACCTCGGTCGTCGTCGTCGAGGTGCCGGTCCAGGTGGTCAAGGACGGCAAGCCGGTCGGCGGCCTCACGGCCGAGAACTTCGAGGTCTGGGACGGCAAGGTGCGCCGCCCGATCACCTCCTTCGAGGTGGTGGACCTGGCGGCGCCGGCCGCGCCCGGCGCCCGCCCGCCGCGCGTGCCCACCGCCGCCCGCCGCAACTTCCTCCTCCTCTTCGACCTCGCCTTCAGCGACCAGCGGTCGCTGGAGCGCGCCGAGGGCGCGGCGCGCGACCTCCTGGCCGGCGGGCTCCACCCGCAGGACCTGGTGGGCGTCGCCTTCTACAGCGCGGCGCGCGGGCTGGCGATGCCGGTCGGCTTCACCTCCGACCGGCGGCAGGTCGAGCGGGTGCTCGACGCCCTCGCCGTGCTGGTGCGCCGCGACGTCGCCGCCGCCGAGCGGCAGCGCAAGCTGGCCGCGGACTCGCGCGGCCACGACCCGCTGGGGCTCGCCGCCGCCGACTTCCCCGCGCTCGTCCACTCGCTCGGCAGCCTGGCGGGCATCGAGGAGAGCCTGGCGGAGGAAGCCCTCTACTGGCTCTCGAACCGCACCGCCCCGCACGCTCTCGACCTACTGGCCAACGCCGTCAACCACATGGCGATCATCACCAACCCGCTGGTGACCGAGTCGAAGCGCGGCAAGCTGGCGGCGATGACCGAGGACCTGGCGCTCCTCGCGCACCTGCTGCGCGACGTCGAGGGGCGGAAGGCGCTGGTCTTCTTCTCCGCCGGCTTCACCGACGAGATGATGCTCGGGCAGATCTACGACCGCTCGGTGTCGTCCGTCGCGCAGATCGGCAGCCTCTACGGTAACTCCCGCACCCTGAACGACCTCAACGCCATGCTCGAGGAGTTCCGGCGCTCGGGCTGGGTCATCCACAGCGTCGAGTCGGTCGGCGCCGGCGGCGGCCGCATCGGCACCGAGAGCCTCTTCTACATGGCGGAGGAGACCGGCGGCACGCTCTTCGGCAACAGCAACGACCTGGGCGAGGCGATGGAGCGGATGCTCGCGGCGAGCAGCCAGACCTACCTGCTGAGCTTCCCGGCCGACGACGTGCCCGCCGACGGCGCCTTCCGCAAGCTGCGGGTGGAGCTCAAGGGCGCGCCGCGCGGCGCCCGCGTCGTCCACCGCGCCGGCTGGCACGCGCCGACGCCGCCGGCGCAGCGGCAGGGGGTGGAGCGCCGCTTCGCCGCCGCCGACCTCGTGGTGGCGGGGGAGGAGCGCGCCGAGATCCCGGTGGCGGTCCTCGCCACCCCGTTCGAGGGGACGGAGGAGCGCGGCTACGTGCCGGTGGTGGTCGAGATCGGCGGCGCCGCGCTCGCCGCTGAGACGACGGCCGAGGGCGCGGCCCTCGAGCTCTACGCCTACGCCTTCGACGGCGAGGGGCGGGTGCAGGACTTCTTCGCCCAGCAGCTCCGGCTGGACCCCGAGCGGACGGCCGCAGCCGGTGCCGCCGGCGTGCGCTTCGTCGGCGATCTGCGGCTGCCGCCCGGCGAGCACGAGCTGCGCCTCCTGGTGCGCGGCGGCGCCAGCGGCAGGACGACGCTCGACGTCATCGCGCTCGACGTGCCCAGCCCGCGGCGCGTCGCCAAGCGCCTGCTGCCCCCCTTCTTCGTCGCCGGCGACGACCCCGTGCTGACGGTGCGCGAGGCGGGCGCCGACGCGGCCGGCACCGGCTATCCCTTCCGGCTGGGCGAGCAGCCGTTCGTCCCCGAGGCCGACCCGGAGCTCGCCGCGGGGGAGGAGGTGCGTCTCTTCGTCGCCGGCTACCACCTGGCGACCGGCGACCTGCGGGTCAGCGGGCGGGTGCTCGCGGCCGACGGCCAGCCGGTGGCCGGCGGCGTCTTGACCGGCGTCGGCCGCGTCACCGCCGGCGACGGCCTCGACCGCGTGCTCGCCACCTTCCGCCCGGAGGGGCTGGCGCCCGGGGACTACCGGCTGCAGGTGACCCTGGTCGAGGCGAAGGGGGCGGCGGTCAGCGCGACGGCGCCCTTCCGCGTCGCCGGCCCCTCGTGATCCGCCGCCGCGCCTTCGCGGCCGCGCTCGCGCTCCTCCTCCCGGCGGCCGTGCCGCGCGCCGCGGCGGCGCAGCCGCCGGCGCCGGAAGGCTTCCACGAGGAGACCTCGGTCGTCGTCGTCGAGGTCCCGGTCCAGGTGGTCAAGGACGGCCAGCCGGTGCGCGGCCTGACCGCCGCGAGCTTCGAGGTCTGGGACGGCAAGGTGCGCCGCCCGATCACCTCCTTCGAGGTCGTGGACCTGGCGGCCGTCGCGGCCGGGCCCGGCGGCCGTCCGGCGCGCGTGCCGCCCGCGGCCCGCCGCAACTTCCTCCTGCTCTTCGACCTCGCCTTCTCGAGCCATCGGTCGCTCGAGCGCGCCGAGGTCGCGGCGCGCGATCTCCTCGCTCGCGGCCTCCACCAGCAAGACCTGGTGGGGCTCGCGCTCTACACCGCCGAGCGCGGCGTGGTCCTCCCCGTCGGCTTTACCTCCGACCGCCGGCAGGTGGAGCGAGTGCTCGACACGATCGCGCTTCTCCTGCGGCGCGACGTCGAGGCCGCCGCGCGGCTGCGGCGTGAAGCGGAGACGCGGCGCGAGCGCGACCCGCTGGGCTTGACCGCCGGCGACGTCCGCGCCGTGGTCGGGAGCATCGGCAGCCTCGCGGGAGTGGAGATCAGCGCCGCCGGCGAGGCGATGGGGTGGATCTCCGACGGCGGCGAGGGCCGCGGCGCCGGGATGCTCGCCGAGACGCTGGCGGAGATGGACGCCATCACCACGCCGTTCATCACTCAGGCCCGGCGGAGCCAGATCCGTTCGCTGAGCCAGGACTTCTCCGCGGTGGCGCGGGCGACGCGCGACGTCCAGGGGCGGAAGTACCTGGTCTTCTTCTCCGACGGCTTCGACGACGCGATGATGCTCGGCGACTCCTTCGAGCGGCGGTCGCTGGAAGGTCCCGGTCAGCTCTTCGGGAACGTCGAGACGCTGAACGACCTCAACCGCATGCTCGAGGAGTTCCGCCGCGCCGGTTGGGCGATCCACACCGTGGAGGCGTTCGGGCTCGGGACCGGCGGCGGCGCCACCGGCATCGGGACGGAGGGGCTCTTCTACCTCGCCGAGGAGACGGGCGGCACCTTCTACCAGAACCGCAACGACCTGGCGGCAGCGATGGCGGCCATGCTCGAGGCGAGCAGCCTGACCTACGTCTTGAGCTTCGCTGCCGACGAGGTGCCGGCGGACGGCGCGTTCCGCAAGCTGCGGGTGGAGCTCAAGGGTGCCCCGCGCGGCGCCCGCGTCGTGCACCGCGCCGGCTACTACGCGCCGCTGCCGCTCGCGCAGCAGCGCGGGGCGGAGCGCCGCTTCGCCGCCGCCGACCTGGTGGTGGCGGGGGAGGCGCACAGCGAGATCCCGGTGGCGATCCTCGCGACGCCCTTCCAGGGGGCGGGTGAGGGGGAGCGTGGCTACGTGCCGGTCGTCGTCGAGATCGACGCCGCGGCGCTCGCCGCGGAACGGACGGCCGAGGGGGTGGGGCTGGAGCTCTACGGCTACGCCTTCGACGGCGCCGGGCAGGTGCAGGACTTCTTCGCCCAGCAGCTCCAGCTCGACGCGGCGCGCTCGGCCGCTCTCGGCGCGGGAGCGCTGCGCTTCGTCGCCGACCTCCGGCTGCCGCCCGGCGAGCACGAGCTGCGCCTCCTGCTGCGCGGCGCCGCCAGCGGCCGCACGACGCTGGCGGTCGTGCCGCTCGCCGTCCCCAACCCGCTGCGGATCGCCAAGCGGCTCCTGCCGCCCTTCTTCGTCGCCGCCGAGGAGGGCACCCTGACCCTGCGCGAGGCCGGCACGGAGGCGCAGGAGGCCGAGTACCCCTTCCGGCTGGGGACGCAGCCCTTCGTGCCCGCGCCGCGGCCGCGCCTCGCCGCCGACGAGGAGACCCGCCTCGTCTTGAGCGCCTACCACCTGGTCGACGGGGACCTGCGGGTGAGCGGCCGGGTGCTCGCCGCCGACGGCACGCCGGTCGCCGGCGGCGTGCTGACCGGCGTCGGCCGCCTGAAGGGCGAAGGGGACCTGGCCCGCGTCCTCGCCACCTTCCGGCCGGAGGGGCTGGCGCCGGGGGACTACCGGCTCGAGGTGACGCTCGCCGAGCCGGGCGGGGCGGCGGTCAAGGCGACGGCGCCGTTCGCAGTCGTCGCGCAAGCGCGGCGCGACGGCTGAGCGGCCGCCTGCTAGGGTGAAGCGCCCGCCTCGCGGGCTCTGCACCGCAGGAAGGAAGGCCGTATGCCCGACCGCCGCGCCGCCGTCCTCTTCGTCCCCCTGCTCCTCGTCGCGCTCGCCCTCGCCGCACCGCCCGCCGCGCTCCGCGCCCAGGAGCAGAGCTTCAGCGAGGAGACCTCCGTCGTCGTCGTCGAGGTGCCGGTGCAGGTGCTCGAGGACGGCAGGCCGGTGCGCGGCCTGACCGCCGCGGACTTCGAGGTCTTCGACGGCAAGACGCCGCGCGCCGTCACCGCCTTCGAGGTGGTGGACCTCGCCGCGTCCTCCTCGACCGGCGCCGCACCCGCGGGCGCTCCCGCCGCCGCGCCGAGCCCCGCCGCGCGCCGCCACCTCATGCTCTTCTTCGACCTCTACTTCACCACCACGCGGTCGCTCGTCGCCGCCGAGCAGGCGGCGCGCAAGCTCCTCGCCGACGGGCTCCACCCGACCGACCTCGTCGGCATCGCCTTCTTCTCCAACGCCCGCGGCGTCACCGTGCCGCTCAACTTCACCGCCGACCGGACGCAGGCGGCGGCGGCGCTCGACGACTTCCGCGCGCTTCTCCAGCGCGACGAGGCGGGGGCCGGGCGGCTGGGGCTCTCGCCGCGCGATGTCGCCGCCATCGGCGGCCAGATCGGCAGCGGCTTCGGCGAAAAGAGCAACCTCGCCATGGAGCTGCTGGAGGAGGGCTACGAAACGGAGGGCCTGCCGGAGATGGCGATGGATCTGATGCGCAGCAACTACCAGCAGGGCCGCTCCGAGGTGGAGATCCTGACCCAGGGAATGTCGGCGATGGCGCGGGCGACCGCCAGCATCGACGGGCGCAAGCACCTGATCCTCTTCTCCGACGGCTTCGTCGACAACGCGCTGCGCGGCGAGAGGTTCCTGCGCCGCGGCGGGCGCGGGGGGGGCGGCTCGGCCGCCATCGGCGACGCCGCGGCCTACGGCGATCTCGAGCGCATGGCCGAGCAGTTCCGCCGCGCCGGCTGGGTGATCCACACTGTCGAGGCCTTCGGCCTCTCCGGCAACTGGGACCCGACCGGCTTTTCCTCCGAAGGGCTCTGGTACATGGCGAAGGAGACCGGCGGCAGCTTCCTCTCCCAGACCAACGACCTCTCCGAGGCGATGGGGCGGGTGCTCGAGACCTCGACGGTGACCTACGTGCTGACCCTGGAGGCGCCCGACATCGAGCACGACGGCAAGTACCACAAGCTGGACGTCCGGCTGCGCGGCGGCCGCAAGGGGAAAGTCGTGCACCGCGCCGGCTACTACGCGCCGCGGCCGCTGGGCCAGGCGGCGTCGCGCCGCATGGCCAAGGCGATCGAGCTGCTGCTCGGCCCCGAGCGCTCCGACCTCCAGACCACGGCGCTCGCCACACCCTTCCGCGCGCCGGAGGGCGGCGCCTACGTGCCGGTGGTCATCGAGGTGGACCCCGCGAGCCTCGCCGCCGAAGGGAAGGGTGCGACCCACACGCTGGAGTTCTTCGGCTACGCCCTCGACCCCCAGCGCGAGGTCGCCGACTACTTCTCGCAGGTGGTGCGCTACGAGACCGCGCGCCACGGCGAGAGCGTGCGCGCCGGCGGCGTCCGCTTCGTCGGCGACCTGTTTCTCGCGCCGGGGAAGTACGACCTGCGCCTGCTGGTGCGCAGCGCCGACAGCGGCCGCGCCACGGTGCGCGCGTTGCCGCTGGAGGTGCCGGACTTCGGCAAGGTCTCGAGCCGCCTGCTGCAGCCCTTCTTCGTGCAGCCGGAGCGCGGCGGCCTGACGGTGCGCGAGGTCGCCGGCGGCGTCGTCGGCAGCGACGCCTACCCCTTCGTCGCCGGCGGGCAGGTCTTCGTCCCCTCGGCGATGCCGGTGGTCAAGGCCGGCGAGCTGGTGCGGGTCTTCCTCGCCGGCTACAACCTCTCGACGCAGAACGTGGAGGTCGAGGGGCGGGTGCTCGGCAGCGACGGCCGCGAGGTGCGCGGCATGCGCTTCAAACCCCTCGGCCGCGACGTCAGCGCCGCCGGCCTCGACCACCTGGTGGCGACCCTGCAAGTCGGCCGCGTCCAGCCCGGGGAGTACACGCTGGAGGTCTCGATGCTGGAGCCCGACCCGCAAGGGCTCGCGATCTCCCTCGGCCGCAGCCTCGACCGGCAGCGGCGGACGGTGACGTCCAAGGCGGCGTTCAAGGTGGCGGCGAAGCGGCCCTGAGGCGAGGAAAGCTCAGTGATGAAGGGCGTCAACAAAGCCATCTAAAGTGAATCCCGGAGACACGCCGGTGGCCCTGGGATTCCACGTCCGGTCGGGCTTTGCGATCGCCGCCGTCGTTGGCGGAGCCGATGACTCGCCGCAGGTTCATGCTCTTTCGCGGGTCGAGCTCTCCGATCCCGGCAAGCCGGAAACACGCCAGCCCTACCACGCCGGCTTCGGCGAGCTCGAGTCGGACGCGCGCAAGCTCCGCCGTCGCCTTGAGAGCGTGCGCGCCGCCGCCGCCGCGTCGTTGGCCCAGTTCCTCGCCGCCTGCGCGCCGTACGCGCCCGCCGGCGGCGGACTGGTGGTGGGAAGCCTCGGCGATCCCGCCGCGATCGCCAATCCTCACATCCGCGCGCACGCCCTGGAGGGTCAGCTCT
>DASWHY010000168.1:0-5053 GCA_036397955.1 Thermoanaerobaculia bacterium
CACCTTCTATCCCTGGCTCATCGGCGTGCTGCGCTACGGCGAGACGGAGTTCGACTTTGACACCAGCATCGACCCGGAGGCGCAGGAGTTCCTCGTCCCCGCAGTGGTCTTCATGGCCCGCGCCAACGTCAAGTTCACCGCCGAGGCGCAGATGCGGCTCGACGACTCCGGCAATGGCAACGACACCTACCTGCTCGCCATCGACTTCGGCTTCTAGAGCGCACGCGAGAGGAGAACGTCATGAGCAGTCGCACGACCGCGATCGTCATCCTCGCCTTGCTCGCCGCCGCCGCTCCGCTCAGCGCGGGCTCGCTCAAGGGGACGGTGAAGGCGCCGGGCGGGCGCGGCGCCGCCGGCGCCGTTGTGTACGTCGGCCAGATCCCCGGCAAGACCTTCCCCCCGCCCGCGGCGCACGCCAAGGTGGACCAGAAGGGGATGGTGTTCCTGCCGCACGTCCAGGCCGTGCTGGTGGGGACGACGGTGGACTTCCTCAACAGCGATCCCGTGCTGCACAACGTCTTCAGCCCCGACAAGTGCGCCGAGAAGTTCAATCTCGGGAGCTGGCCGCAGGGGCAGATCCGGAGCTACACCTTCAAGCAGCCCTGCGTGGCGACGCTGCTGTGCAACGTGCATCCGGAGATGGAGGCCTTCGTGGTGGCGGTGCCGACGCCGTACTTCGCGGTCACCGCCAAGGACGGCAGCTACGCGATCGCCGAGCTGCCCGACGGGGCCTACACCGTGAAGGCCTGGCATCCGAAGCTGAAGGAGGCGAGCCGCGCGCTGACGGTGACGGGAGCGACGACGGCGGACTTCGAGCTGAAGAAGTAGCGAGGCAGGGATGGCGCGACAGCGGGTCGATCGCGTGTGGCTGGAGAGCAACTTCCCCTGCCATGCCGCCTGCCCGGTGGGCACCGAGGCGGGGCGCTACGTCGCGCTCATCGCCGACGGGCGCTACCGCGAGGCCTACGCGGTGGCCCGGCGCCCGAACCCGCTCGCCTCGATCTGCGGCCGCATCTGCGCTGCGCCCTGCGAGGTTGCCTGCCGGCGCGGCGCGCTCGATCAGCCGCTCGCGATCCGCGCCCTGAAGCGCTTCGCCACCGAACGCTGCGGCGTCGAGAGCATGATCGACCTCGACATGCTGCGCGAGATCTACGGCCAGCGCGAGCTGCGCTATCCCGAGGATCGCGTGGCGATCGCCGGTGCCGGTCCGGCGGGACTGGCGGCGGCACACGATCTTGCCCTCTTGGGCTACCCGGTGACCCTCTTCGAAGCGCAGCCGGTACCCGGCGGCATGCTCCGCCTCGGCATCCCGGAGTACCGGCTGCCCCGCGAGCTGATCAAGCTCGAGATCAACGCCATCTTGAACCTCGGCGTCGAGCTGCAGGTCAACCGGCGTCTGGGGAGGGACTTCACGCTCGCCGATCTCGGCGCCCAGGGGTACCGGGCGACCTTCCTCGCCATCGGCGCCCACAAGGGGCGCGAGCTGCAAGTGCCGGGGGTCGAGCTCGACGGCGTGCTCAAGGGCGTCGACTACCTGCTCAACGTCAACATGGGCTACCGGCTGGAGATCGGTCGCCGGGTGCTGGTCCTGGGCGGCGGCAACGTGGCGCTGGACGTGGCGCGCACGGCGCTGCGCGCCGGCGTCCCGGAGGAGGCGATCAGTCCCGAGATCAACATCGTCACCGCGCTCGACATCGCCCGCTCCGCCCTGCGCTTCGGCGTCAAGGAGGTGCATGTGGTCTCCCTCGAGTCCTTCGCCGAGATGCCGGCCGACCCGGAGGAGGTGGCCCAGGCGCAGGAGGAGGGGGTCGTCTTCCACCCCGGCCGCGGCCTCAAGCGGATCTTGGGCGCCGCGGGCAAGGTCACCGGCATCGAGACGCTCGACTGCAGCTCAGTCTTCGATGCCCAGGGCCGCTTCAACCCCACCTTCGTCGAGGGCACGGAGCTGGCGATGGCCGCCGACACGGTCATCCTGGCCATCGGGCAGGCCAGCGACCTCTCCTTCCTGCGGCCGGAGGACGGAGTGGCGGTGACCCGCCGCGGGACGGTCCAGGTGGATCCGGCGTCGCTGGCGACCACCGCCCCCGGCATCTTCGCCGGCGGCGACGTCGCCTTCGGGCCGCGCATTGCCATCAGCGCCGTCGCCGACGGCAAGCGAGCCGCGAGCTCGATCCATGCTTACCTGCGCGGGACGGACACCCCGGCGCCGCGCCTCGAGGTGATCCTCGAGCCGCTCCCCGACTTCACCCGCGAGCTCGACTACGAGGGCATCCCGCGGCAGCGCCTGCCGGTGCTCCCGATCGAGCGGCGGATCGGGATCGCCGAGATCGAGCAGTGCTTCCCGGAGGCGGCCGCCCGCCGCGAGGCGTCGCGCTGCCTGCGCTGCTGGATCAACACCATCTTCCACCAGGACCCGGAGCGCGGCACGGAGTGCATCCTCTGTGGCGGCTGCGCCGACGTCTGCCCGGAGGACTGCATCGAGTTCGTGCCGCTCTCCGAGATCAGCGCCGATCCCGCCCTGCGTGAGCTGGCGCTGGCGGAGCTGGGCGAAGACGCCACCGCCCTCTTCGCCGAGGGGTCGGCTGGGACGGCGCTGCTCAAGGACGAGACCATCTGCATCCGCTGCGGGCTGTGCGCCGCCCGCTGTCCCGCCGGGACCATCACCATGGAGAAGTTCTCGCTCGAGGAGGCAGCCGATGCCTGACAACGCCAAGCGGCCCGACCCGGCGCTGACGCGGCGCCGCTTTTGCCAGGTAACGGGAGCCGCGGCCTGCACCGCCGCGGCCGGCGGCGCGGCGGCGCTGTCCGCCGAGTTCCTCCGCCCGCGGGTCCTCTTCGAACCCCCGACGGCGTTCGCCGCCGGCGCACCGGAAGCGATGGACGTCGGCCAGGTCTTCGTCAACGAGACCTATCACGCCTACGTGATCCGTCTGGGCGATGGCTTCCGCGCCTTCTCGTCGGTGTGCACCCACCTGGGCTGCATCACACGCTACCTGCCGGGGGAGCGGATCATCGCCTGCCCGTGCCACGGCAGCCGCTTCGGCCTCGACGGCGAGGTGCTGGCCGGGCCCGCGCCCCGCCCGCTCCCCTCGTTCCAGCTCGCGGTCTCGCCGCAGGGCGAAATCGAGGTCGACACCGCGTTGGTGGTCCCCGATGGGACGACCTTCAAGCTCTGAGGAGGGGGCGATGGCGCTGGCCAAAAGATTGACGGAAAACCGAGTGTGGCGCTCGATCGTGCGCCACGGCCTTGCGCCGACCAACCGCAACCGCGTGCTGCTGGTGATGGAGAACGTCTTTCTCCACCTGCACGCGGCCAAGGTGCGGCGGCGGAACCTCGACGTTACGAGCACCTACTACCTGGGCGGCATCGCCTTGATCCTCTTTGTCGTGCTGGTCCTGACCGGGTTCCTGCTGATGCTCTATTACCACCCCTCCGTGCCGCAGGCCTACTACGACATGAAGGAGCTGGAGTTCGTGGTGAGCAACGGCGTCTTCCTGCGCAACCTCCACCGCTGGGCGGCCCACGCCATGGTGATCGTGGTCTTCCTCCACATGCTGCGGGTGTTCTTCCACCGCGCTTTCCGGCCGCCCCGCGAGTTCAACTGGGTGGTCGGCGTGGCGCTCCTCATCTTCACCCTGCTGCTGAGCTACACCGGCTATCTCCTGCCCTGGGACCAGCTCGCCTTCTGGGGAGTGTCGGTGGGCACCAACATGGTGCAGGCGATGCCCGGGCTCGGCCCCCCGGCGCGCTACCTACTGCTCGGCGGCAACATCGTCGGCGAGAACGCCCTGCTGCGCTTCTACGTCCTGCACTGCGTGCTCCTGCCCCTCGCCCTGGTCATGGGCGTCGCCGTGCACCTCTGGCGCGTGCGCAAGGACGGCGGCGTGGCGGGGTCGGCGGGCCGCCGCCGCGCCCACCCCGACAAGGAGCTCGAGAGGTGACCCCCTACCGCCTCGAGCCGGCGAGCGACGCCAAGGCGGTGCCCAAGCGCCTCGCCCTCCTCCGCCGCGAGACCCCGGCGCGGCTGCTCGAGGACCGCCAGGAGCTCGCCACCACCGCCCCTCACCTGCTGCTGCGCGAGGTGATCCTCGTGCAGGTGGTCGTGGTCCTCCTCGCGCTCTGCTCGCTGCTCATCGACGCTCCCCTCGAAGGGATCGCCGATCCCTATCACACCCCCAACCCGGCGAAGGCGCCCTGGTACTTCGTGGGCCTGCAGGAGCTGCTGCACTACTTCCCGCCGGTGGTGGCCGGCGTCCTGCTGCCGGCGCTGGTGATCATCGCGATCGTCGTCATCCCCTATTTCCGCACCAACGTCGAGGTGCTGGGCGTCTACGAGCGCCCCTGGAAGCGGACGGCCGCCGCGCTGTCGCTGCTGGTGCTCGGCGTCGGCGGCCTGCTCGTCGCTTACCGCGTCTGGCCGGTGCTGGCGCCGACGTTGATCGTCTACCTGCTCGCCGTCCTGCCGGCGCTCCCGGCCTGCCCTGCCGGCCTGCGGCACCGGCTGGGCAAGGTCCCGCTGGCGGACTGGATCATGGTCTGGTTCGTGACCGTGGCCCTGGTCCTCACCTTGATCGGCGTCTTGTTCCGCGGGCCGGGGTGGAGCTGGGTCTGGCCCTGGCGCACAGGGCTCTACTGATGCCGCGGCACGACCCGTCCTCCGATCGGCTCTGGCTGTGGTTCGCGGTGTCGAGCGTCGTCTTCCTGGTCGTGCTCGCCATCTCGCCGGTCAGGGACTACTTCCGCGAATACCGGCACTATCAGGCGGCCTACCGCGAGCGGCTGCTGGCCGGCGCCGGCTCGTCGCGCGAGCTCAAGGCGGCACAGGCCGAGACGGTGCGCGTCCGCCAGCTCTGGATCCCGGCCCTGGGCGACCGCGTCGACCGTTGCGTGAGCTGCCACCTGGGCGCCGACAACCCGCAGGCGGCCGGCGCCGAGGAGCCCTTCCGCTCCCACCCCGCAACCCCGCACACGCCGGGCGAGTTACAGGGCTTCGGCTGTGTGAGCTGCCACCGCGGCCAGGGGCGCGCCACCAGCAAGGCCGAGGCGCACGGC
>DASWHY010000169.1:0-1515 GCA_036397955.1 Thermoanaerobaculia bacterium
CCATGAGCGAGCCGAAGCCCATGCCCGCTTGGTGGGCCGAGCACGAACGGCGGTCAATGGCCCAGCGAGGGGCCAACGAGGCCGCTTCCCGCGCCGGCGAGCCCTTGCCCTACCCCAATCCCTGGGACGTGTGGGACCCCACCAAGCTCCCCCGCGATGCGCCGCGCTGGCCGAGCGGCTATTGCCGATCGCGCGCTTGCCGGCCGACTTCCGGTTCCTGGTGAATCACGCCCCGGATCTTCGCTTCGCTCATGCCGCGGATGCGGGCTCGATCGGGAAGACGTTCTCGTCCGCCAGCCATGCGGCGTATCGAAGTGCCTCATGCACGTCGTCTGGCACCAGGTACGGGTAGGCGTCGACGATCTCCTCGTACGTCATGCCGTCGGCGACGAGATTCAGGATCAGGGATACCGTCACCCGCATCCCTCGTATGCAGGCGCGTCCGCCCATGACTTGCGGATCGAAGGTGATGCGCTCGAATCCCAGCATGTTCGTGCCCTCGGTCGTGGCGCTGTCGCCGACTCGATCCTACACCGGATAGGCGTACAGCTCGGAGATGCCGGTCTGATACCATCGGCCCAAGGAACGGGAGGGCAGGTGAAGGACTTCTTCGTCAGCTAAACGGCCAGGGACAAGCCCTGGGCCGAGTGGATTGCCTGGCAACTCGAGCGCGCCGGCTACTCGACCGCCATCCAGGCTTGGGACTTCCTTCCCGGCTCGAACTTCGTCGTGGAAATGGACAAGGCCGCCGGCTCGGAGCGGACTCTGGCCGTCCTCTCGCCCGACTATCTGCAGTCGGACTTCGGCAAGGCGGAGTGGGCGGCGGCTTTCGTCGACGATCCGACCGGCGAGAAGGGCAAGCTGGTCCCGGTCCGGGTGCGCGAGACGAAACTCTCGGGGCTCCTGAAGACGATCGTCCACATCGATCTCGTGGGTCTCTACGAAGCCGTCGCTCGCGAGCGTCTCCTCGCCGGGCTCGCGCCAGGGCGCGGACCGGCGCCGCCGCCGCCTTTCCCAGTCGATCGCCGGCCGGCGTTTCCCGGCCCGGTCGCGCCGCCGTCCGAAGCGGAGGCCGCGGCGACGCTCGCCGCCCTGCCGCTCGACGCCGTCCCCGAGCCCGGAGCGCTGCCGCCGGGCTCGCGTATGCCGCTCTCCCGCAATCCCCTCTTCGTCGGCCGCGAGGACGATCTGCGCGCCCTGGCCCGTCATCTCGAGGCGGGCGAGACCGCGGCCGTCAGCCAGGTGGAGACCGCCGCCGCTACCGGCCTCGGCGGCATCGGCAAGACGCAACTGGCGTGCGAATTCGTCCACCGCTACGGGCGGTTCTTCGCCGGCGGCGTCTTCTGGCTGAGCTTCGCGGACCCGGCGGCGGTACCGTCGGAGATCGCCGCCTGCGGGCGGCGGCTGGCGGGTCCGGAGCTCGACGAGTGGACGCAGGAGCGGCAGGTCGGCTGGGTGGAGGACGTCTGGCAGGCGCCGCTGGCGCGGCTCCTGGTGTTCGACAACTGCGAGGAG
>DASWHY010000170.1:0-7330 GCA_036397955.1 Thermoanaerobaculia bacterium
GGGGAGCAGACGCGCGACTACGTCCACGTGGCCGACGTGGTGCGCGCCAACCTGGCGGCGGCCGGCCGCCGCGGCTTCGCGGTCTACAACGTGGGCACCGGGCGCGAGACCTCGGTGGTCGAGCTCTACCGGCTGCTGGCGCGCGCCGCCGGCGTCGAGCTCGAGCCCCGCTTCGCTCCCGCCAAGCCTGGCGAGCAGCGGCGCTCGGTGGTCGACGCGTCGCGGCTCGCCGCCGAGCTCGGGGTCGGCGAGCTCACCGAGCTGGCGGACGGGCTGCGGGCGACCGCGGAATGGTTCCGCGCCCGCGCCGCGCGTCGATGAAGACGACCCGGTCGTCGGGGGGCTTCAGGCGCCGAACGTCCTCGACGGCGGACTCGAGCCAGAGGCGGAACGCCGCGGGCAAGGCGGCGCGACCGGACCAGGCCGGTACGGCGCGATACGTCCCGGGGCCGGGCGGCTCGCCGGAGACGGCGTGGAGCATCGCCCGCTCATACTCTTCCTCTCTTCCCACGGCGTCCTCGCCCGGCTCACAGCCGGGCGGTTCGAGGCCGCGCGGTTCGAGGCCGGCCGGACCGACGTCGCCGACTCTCGTCTCGATCGCCTGCCGGAGACGTGAGGACGGCGCGGCCCGGATCAGCTCCGCCAACCGCGCCGCGTCCTCTTCGGACGAGCCGAGGACGATGAGCCTGACGGCGTTGCGGCGCTCGATCTCCTCGGCCCAGGTCTCCATCAGGATCCGCCGGTTGCGCGCCACCTGCGCCCGCTTGTAGCTGCCGGAGATCTCGGCGGACGTCTGGCTGAGGCGGTGGATCACCATGGCCCGCGGATTGTAAATGGTTTTGTGGCCCGCTTGCCGGAGACGAAAGCAGAGGTCGACGTCCTCGCAATAGGCGGGCGAGTACCGCGGGTCGAAGCCGCCCACCGCGTCCCAGGAGGAGCGCCGGACGAGCAGGCAGGCGCCGGAGCAGTAGTCGACCTCGCGCGGATAATCGTACCGCGGGCTTTCGGGGTCGCCGTTGAGACCGATCAGGATGCTGGAGCCGTCGGGCGCGACGGCGGCGCCGGCTTCCTGCAGACAGCCGTCGGGGAAGACGAGCTTGGGGCCGGAGGCGCCCACGTCGTCGCCGCGGTCGAAGGTCTCGAGCAAGGCCTCGAGCCATCCCGGCGTCGCCTGCGTGTCGTTGTTGAGCAGGAGCAGGTAGCCGCCGGTGGCCGCGCGCGCCCCGCGCAGGCACGACTCGAGGAAGCCGACGTTGACCTCGTTGCGCAGGTATTGAACGCCGCTGACGGCGCCGAGGACCTCGGGAAGGAAGTCCTCGGACGCGTCGTCGACGACCACCACCTCATGCCGGTTGAGATCGGTGTGCCGGGCAAGCGAGAGCAGGCACTCGGCGGTCAGCTTCAACTGGTTGTAGACCGGGATGACGATCGAGACCACGGGCTCCGCGGCGGCCGGTACGGACAGCTCTCCGAGGGCCGCCACCGCTTCGTTTTCGGTCGCCAGCTCGATCACCGGCGGCGGCCGTGGCGTGAATTCGAGATCGCGGATCTCCTTGAGCAGGCGAAGCTCTTCCGCAAGGTGCTCGTAGAGCTCCTCATCGTCGCGGAATTCGAGGGCGCAGGAGCGCAGGAGGTCGCTGGTCATCTCCTTTCCGGAAGCGACCGCGGCCATCGCCTTTGCGCCGTCGAAGCGGTGATGGATCTTTCGACCTTCCACCGCTCCCGAGCTGAGGTAATGGGCCAGGGGATCCATCCCGGTGCGGCGCACGTCCGGATAGCTTCTGAGGTAATAGCAAGTGTCGAAGAGCGGTCGCAGCTCGCGGAGGACCGCGTTCGCCGATTCCGCGGCTTCCGCCCCGCCATCCGGCGCCGGCTCGACACCGGCCGCGTCCTCCGGCGCCAGGCCGGAAGGGCCCGGGGCCGGGCGCAGCAAGCGGACCAGCCGGCGGAACGGAGCGGTCATTCTCCACGAGCGCGTGGCGAGCACGGCGGCGAGCTCGGCCTCGGCCAACGCCAGCCGGCGCTCTAGGCGCTGGAGGTCGGCCTCGCGCTCGCCGAGGCGGGCATGCAGGCGGTCGCCGCGGAGGCGCTCATCCGCCAGCTCGCGGCCCGCCTGCGCGAGAGCTTCCTGCCGGTCTGCGAGCTCGCGCTCTCGTGCCGCGACCCGCCGCTCGAAAGCTCCGCTGCGGTCCTCGGCGTCCGCGAGCGTCGGGCCCAACGTCTCCAGAGCTGCCGCGAAGGCGGCGCGGAGGGCGTCGAGCTCGCGGGCGAGAGGGCCGTCGTCGCCCGTCTCCCCGGCTTCCAGAGCGCGCGCGTAGATTCGTGGGATCCACGACGACACGTCGCTGCGCGTTTCGAGCTGCGCCAACGTGGTCCGGTGATGGCGGTGGCGGTCGGAGAGGAAGGCTCCGATCTCACCGGCGGCTTCCTCCACGCCGCGGGGCCAGGTCACGCCGAGGTCCTTCGCGACCTTTGCGGCCACCGCCCGCCAGTCGTGGAGGAGGGCGCCATAGGAGACGATGGTTCGCCGGGCCACTCGGGTTCCGCGCTCGGCGTCCAGCGCGTAGCGCAGCCACAGCACCATTGCCTTGCTGGCGGGCACGTCGCCGCGTTTCTTGAGCGAGGCCGCGACCTCGAGCGGATTGCGGAGGACGAGCACGAAACGGGGGTCGGCGCCGAAGCGCTCGCAGGCCGAGAGCCAGAAGGGCGCCAGCCGGCACAGCCGCGGGTCCTTGACGACGAAGAGCGGCGAGCGGGCGAACTCCCGCTCGAGGAAATCGACGGCCCGCCTCTCGTAGTGCCGGGCCAGGGCCGAGCCGTACCACGACGGCGACACCTCGGAGAGGTCGTCCCACGACGATCCGGCCGCGGCCAGGATCTCGTCGTTGATCCCGGCCAGCTCTTCGGATTCCCAGAATCCTTGCTCGTTGATCCCCGGCAGCGCCGGCATCAGCCGGCTGGGAAGGGCGGCTCCCAGGAGGCTCACCACCCGGGTCAGGGCCGAGGTGCCGCTGCGGTGCATGCCGAGGATGAAGAGCCCCTGGCGTCTCGCGGTCTGGTTTGCGCTGGCCATTGCGGGCGTAAACATACTCCCCTGCCCGCGGCTCCGGCAAGCTGCCGCGATCCGGCGTCTGTGTTACGGCGCGCCCGCCGGCGTGTGTTACGCTGCGCCCTCCCATGGCGAAGAACACGGTCCTGATCTCGGTGGTGGTCAACACCTGCGACCGATGCCCGCAACTGCGGACGCTGCTCTACGCACTCCACCACCAGAGCTATCCGGACTTCGAGGTCGTGGTCGTCCTCGGTCCGACGCGCGACGACAGCGAGGCGATGATCGCCGAGGAGCACGCCGGCCGCGTCCGGCTGGTGCGCTGCCGCGAGTTCAACCTCTCGGTCTCGCGCAACCTCGGCCTCGCCCACGCCGCGGGCGAGGTGGCGGCCTTCATCGACGACGACGCCGTGCCGTCGCAGCGGTGGCTCGAGCAGCTCGCCGCGGCCTATGCGGCGGAACCCGATCTCGCGGGCGTGGGCGGGCGCACGTACCTGATCCATCCCCACCGCATGGGCGAGGTCCAATTTCTTAGCGGCCGGGTCTCGGTGCTCGCCGAGCAGGAAGACGTGCGCTGGGACGACGCGGCGCCGCCAGCGTCAGCGACGGCCGGGAGCTGCTGGTTTCCGCGCTTCCACGGCACCAACATGAGCTATCGCGTGCGGGCGCTGCTGGCCATCGGCGGCTTCGACGAACGCTTCGAGTACCTATTCGACGACGCCGACGTGGCCGTGCGCCTCGGCCGCGCCGGCTATCGTCTCGAGCAATTGCGCCAGGGAGTGGTCTACCACGTGCCGGCCACCGGCCGGCACCGAGGCGAGGGCTCGATCTATAATCTCAACTGGTATAGCTGGTTGCGCTCCACGGTCTATTTCGCCCTCAAGAACGGCCCGCCCGGCGTGGGTCGGCGGCGTAGCCTGGCCAAGGCTATCGACCACGTGTCGCATTTTTACTCCGTGGTCGGCGATCTCGCGCGCGAGGGTAAACTGTCGCCCCGGCTCTACCGCGAGGCTCGTGCGATGCTGCGCAGGGCGTGGACGGAGGGTTTCGCGGTGGGGCTTTTCGGCCGGCGGCGGATTCCGGGCACCGTGGAGCGCGGGTCGCAGTCATTTCTGCCCTTTCCTCGCCGCAACGCGCCGCTGCCGGCGATCGCACCGACCGGTCTCGGGAGACGGGAAATCGTGAAGTCCCTCGACGCCCAGCCTCTGTGCATAGGACTGCTGAGCGCCGGCTACCCGCCGCGCAGCACCGAAGGCGTGGCGCGCAGCACCCATACCCTGGCCCGCGGCCTGGCGGAGCTCGGCCACGAGGTGCACGTGGTGACCGCCGGCGACGAGCACCGTGTGGCGTTTCGCGACGGCGCCTACGTGCACCAGGTGCGGCCGCGGCCCATCCCCCATTACGCCGCCCTCGCCGGCGCCGGCTGCCACGACCTGCGGGCCTGGCTCGACTACAGCCACGCGGTCTACGAGGAGGTGGAGGCCCTGCGCCGCAATCACGGCGTGCAGATCGTCGACTCGGCCTTGTGGAACCTCGACGGCCTGGTGACCGCGGTGTCGGGCATCGCGCCGGTGGCGGTGCGGGTGGTCACTGCCATGAAGCAGATCTCGGAGACCTTCCACATCCGCCAGAGCACCGAGCACCGCCTCCTCGGAGAGCTCGAAGGCCGGTTCCTGGAAATGGCCGCCGCCGTGATCTCAAACAGCGAGGCCAGCGCCCGCACCATCGCCGAGGTCTACGGCTTCGACCCCGCGAGCACCGTCCACGGCGTGGTGCTGTACGGCATTGTGCCGGCGCCCGGGAGCGAGGTCAGGGAGCCGGCGTGGCGCGCCGACGGTGAGGCGAGCGTGCTCTTCGTCGGCCGGCTCGAGAGCCGCAAGGGCGTGCTCGATCTCTTCGCGGCCATCCCCGAGGTCCTGAAAGAGCATCCGCGCGCCCGCTTCGTGATCGTCGGCAGCGACAACTCGGCGCAGGACGGCTTCCACGCCCGGCACGGCATGGACTACCCCACCTATTTCCGCCAGCGCCATCCCCGCGCGGCGCGGCGGGTCGACTTTCTGGGCTTCGTCGACGACGCCGAGCTTGACCATCTCTACCGCGCCTGCGACCTCTTCGTGGCGCCGTCGCACTACGAGTCGTTCGGCCTGATCTACCTCGAGGCGATGAACCAGGCGCGCCCGACGATCGGCTGCGCCGCCGGCGGGCCGCAAGAGGTGATCGCCGACGGCGAGACCGGTCTCCTGGTGCCGCCCGGGGACACGGCGAGCCTGGCGCAAGCGATCTGCGAGCTCCTCGCCGACCCGCGGCGGCGCCGCGACATGGGCAGGGCGGGCCGCGAGCGGCTGCTGCGGCGTTTCACGCACACGCGAATGGCAGCGGGATTCGCCGAGGTCTATCGCCGCGCCCTCGCCGGCGGCGGAGGTTCCGCGTGATGGCCCTGCCCGCGCCCCCCACCGCGGAGGAGGTGTTGGACATGGTTCGCGCGGCCCTGGCGGCTCCGGCCTCGGGACACTCCGGCCTGCGCTCGCGCCTCGATCACGCCCGCGAGCTGCAGCGCCGGTTCCGCGCCGAGCCCGTGGGCGGCAGGCTGGTGGCGCTCAAGAAGCTCGTATACTGGTTCGCCGCCTCGAGCTTCGACCGTCAGGCCAAGGCCGTCGAGGCCCTGCTCGACGCGGTGGAGGAGCTCGTCGACGAGGCGGAGAGAGCGGCCGCGGCGCCGCCTCGCCACGGTGAGGAGCGCCCCTGATGGCCCACCTGCCCGCCTGCACCATCGCCTCGAACAACTACCTCGCCTTCGCGCGGGTGCTCGCCGCTTCCTACCAGGAGCACCATCCGGACGCTCCCGTTTTCGTCTGCGTGGTCGACCGGCCGGACCCGGCGATCGACTACCCGAGCCTGCCCTTCACTTGTGTGTTTGCCGCCGATCTCAGGATCCCCTGCTTCGAGAGCTTCGCCTTCCGCTACGACATCCTGGAGCTGAACACCGCCGTCAAGCCGTTCTTCCTCGCCCATCTGCGCGACCGCTACGGCCTCGACCGGATCCTCTACCTCGATCCCGACATATGGGTGCTCGACACGCTCACCGGCATCGAGGAGGCGCTCGATCGCCACACCGTGGTGCTCACGCCCCACGTCACCCGTCCCCTGGACGATCGGTACGATCCGGCGGAGCGCAAAATCCTCATGGTCGGCGTCTACAACCTGGGGTTCTTGGGGATCCGGCTCGACCGGACGACCGCCGACTTCCTCGAGTGGTGGCAGGACCGCCTCTACCGGTACTGCCTGGCCGATCCGCACTACGGGCTTTTCGTCGATCAGCTCTGGATGAGCCTGGCGCCGGCGTACCTCGACGGCGTGGGAGTGCTGCGCGATCCGATCTACAACGTCGCCTACTGGAACCTGCCGCACCGGCACCCGCGGGCGGTGGGTGCGCAGTGGCAAGTCGACGGGCGACCGCTCGGGTTCTTCCACTTCAGCGGCCTGTCGATCGACGACCTCGACGTGATCAGCCGCCATCAGAACCGGCTGCGGCCGGGCGACCGGCCGGAGCTGCGCCCGCTCTTCGAGGCCTACCGCGACCGCGTCTTCGCCGCTGGTCACGGTCAGCTCCGCGGCCTGCCGTACGGCTTCGCGCGGTTCACCGACACCGGGATCGAGATTCCGGGCCTGGCGCGGCGGATCCTGCGACGGGTCGATCCCGAGGGCCGCCGCTGGGCCGATCCCTTCGTCGCGAACGGCGGCGACACCTTCTACACCTGGCTGGTGGAGCCCATCGACTTGCCGCTGGGATACCTGAACCGCGCCGTGCTCGGTCTTTGGGAGGAGCGGATGGACCTGGTGCACCGCTTCGAGCAGCCGTGCGGCGACGACCTGGAGGGATTCGTCTTCTGGCTGCAGCGGCAGCAGGAGATCCTGCCGCCGCCGTTTCTCGATCGGGTGCGGACGAAGCTCCCCCTTCCCGAGCCGGTGGGCTTCGATCCACAGGTGCCGCCGCGCCACGTCGGTTGGTACGACCGGGCTCGCGAGGTCTATCTGGCGTTGGATCTGAGGCGGCCGGGAGCGATGCGGGAATGGCTCAACGAGCCGTGGCCGGGGCGACGCCTGGAGCGGCCGGTGATCACCCGAGCGGCGATGCTCCTGCACGCTCTTCGCGGCGACGTCCGGGAGCTCTTCCCCGATCCCCTCGACCGCGACCAGGCGGCCTTCGCCTTCTGGTTCTGCCACACCGGAGCCGGAGAATTCGCGCTGGCGCCGGAGCTGGTCGCGCCGGTGCTGCGGACG
>DASWHY010000171.1:0-2340 GCA_036397955.1 Thermoanaerobaculia bacterium
GACGCCGCGCCGCCGCTCGCCGTCCGAGACCGCCAAGCGTAGCAGCTCGGCCTCGTCCACGCCCTGACGGAACGAGACGTAGCCGGTGGCCGGAGCGCCGGCGCGGCTGGCCACCAGGATGAAGGAGCGCGGATGGCTCAGCTCGTGCGCCAGGATCGCGGGCGGCCAGGGATCGGGGAAGGAGTGGTCCTCCAGCCAGACGATGCGCGACAGGTCGGCCTGGCCGGCGAGGCGGATGGCGGGGAGGTCGTCGTACGCCGCCAGCATGGCCCGGAAGTTTATCGCCGCCGCGTCCCGGGCGCGGCGGGCGCGCCCGGTGTGGTCACCGCTGGCGGGCGGGCGTAGAGCGGATCGGTGAGGAGCGCCGGGTCCCAGTCGAGGGTGAGGCGCGGGAGGAGACGGAGGGCGATCGGCGCCAGCGGGCCGGGCTCGTAAAGACACGGGACTGCGGAGGCGGGAGACCACCCGGCAAGGTCGGCCAAGACGGTCGGCACTCCGAAACCGATGATCGCCGCCGGAGCGCGCGCCGCGAGGACCGCCGCAGGCACCGTTTCGGCCTCGCCGAGGGCGCGCGGCGGGTCGCCGGCAAAGGGCTGCACGGTCCACTCGCCGCGCAGGGCGTCGACCGCGGCGAGCACCTCCGCCTCACAGCACGCTGCTGCCGCCGCCAGGACGAGCAGCGTCGGCAGCGTGACCGCCGGTACACCGAGCGCCAGGTGCAGCCCGAGCGCGGTCGCCAGCCCCACCCGCAGCCCGGTGAAACTGCCGGGCCCGCGCAGGGCGATCACCCCGCCCAGCCCTTCGCGCTCCACGCTCGCTTCGGCCAGCACCTCGTCGACCATCTGCAGCAGGCGGCGCGAGGAGCGGGAGATGGCCTCCGAGCGCGCCGCCAGGATCTCCCCGCCGCGCCCGAGCGCCACGCTCACCGTCGGCGAGCCGGCGTCGAGCGCCAGCACCGGCGCCGCGGGATCGGGGGCCTGCGTCATGCGTCGCAGTATAGGCAGGCCTCGCCGGCCCGCCGCGGCGGCGGGCTCTTATACTCGGACCCGTGCCCCCCACAGCCGCGCTCACTCCCATGCTCCGGCAGTACCTGGAGGCGAAGGCGGCGTACCCCGACGCCCTGCTGTTCTTCCGCATGGGGGACTTCTACGAGCTGTTCTACGAGGACGCCGTGCGCGCCGCGCCGCTCCTCGAGGTGCAGCTCACCGCCCGCCACCGCGGCACCGAGAGCGAGGCGCCGATGTGCGGCGTGCCGCACCACGCGCTCGAGAGCTACCTCGGCAAGCTCATCGCCGCCGGCCTCAAGGTGGCGATCTGCGACCAGGTGGAGGACCCCGCGCAGGCCAAGGGCCTGGTGCGCCGCGCGGTCACGCGCGTGGTCACGCCCGGCACCCTCTCCGACCCGGCGCTCCTCGAGAGCCGGGAGGAGAACCTCCTCGCCGGCCTCGCCTGGGACGGGGCGCATGGCGTGGACGCCGCCGGCGCCGGCGCCTTCCTCGACGTCTCGACCGGCCGCTTCTTCGTCCGCCGTTGGCGGACCGCCGAGGAGGCGCGCGAGGACCTCGCCCTCTTCCGGCCGCGCGAGGTGCTGGTCGAGGACGGCGCGCTGCCGCGCGAGGTCGCCGAGTGGGTGGAGCGCGAGTGCCCCTGCCGCACCGATCTGCCCGAGGAGCGGCGCTACGACGCCCGCCGCGGCGCCGAGCTGCTGGCCCGCCAGTTCGGCGCCGCCACCCTGCGCGGCTTCGGGCTCGAAGAAGGCGAGCCGGCGGTGCGCGCCGCCGCCGCCGCCCTCGCCTACGCCCAGGACACCCAGAAGAGCCCGCTGGAGCACGTGCGCGGCTTGGCGGTGTCGCTGCCGGCCGACCACCTCGTCCTCGACGCCACGACGCTCGCCAACCTGGAGGTCTTCCGCGCGCAGCGCGCCGAGGGCACCGGGCGCCGCCGCGGCACCCTCCTCGGCGTCCTCGACCGCACCGTCACCCCGCCCGGAGCGCGCGCCCTCCGCGAGTGGCTGCGCCGGCCGCTGCGCGACGCGGCGGCGATCGCCGCCCGCCACGAGGCGGTGGGGGAGCTCCTCGCCGACCACGGCCGGCGCGCCCGCCTGCGCGAGCACCTGGCCCGCCTCGGCGACCCCGAGCGGCTCCTCGCCCGCGCTGTCTTGGGGACCCTGGCGCCGCGCGAGGCCGCGGCGCTGCGCGACGGCCTCGCCGCCGCGCCGGCCCTCTTCGCCGAGCTGGCCGGCGCGGAGGCGCCCCTCCTCGCCGCCCTCGCCGCGACCGATCCGCTGGCGCCGCTCCACGCCGAGCTGGCCCGGCGCCTCGAAGAGCTGCCTGCCGCCGA
>DASWHY010000172.1:0-5080 GCA_036397955.1 Thermoanaerobaculia bacterium
GCTCGACGGCCGCCGGCCGTCAAGCACTACGCGTCCTCCGCGCAGGACGGGTCCGTGTCATGTGGGGTCCGCGCGCAGGCGCCGCTCAGGAGGGCGACGGCGGCGCGGGAACGGCGAGGCGGGTCAGCAAGTGGGCGACGATTCGCGGGCCGTGGTCGCGGGAGTTCTCGATGAAGATCCTGTCGGTCTGCCGTCCCGCCTGGAGGGTGCCGGCGATGTAGAGGCCGGGGACGTTCGACTCGCAGGTCTCGGGGTCGAAGCGCGGTACCAGGGTCTCGGGGTCCACCTCGACGCCGCAGCGGCGCTGGAAGTCGGAGTCCGGCAGGTAGCCGATCAGCACGTAGGCGGCCTGCGCCGGCAGCAGCTCCGGCCCCGCCGGGGTGCGCACCTCGACCGTGCCGTCCGGCCGGAAGGCGCAGACCAGGCTGTCGAAGAGGGCGCGGATCGAGCCCTCCTCGATGCGGTTCTCGAGGTCCGGCTTGAGCCAGTACTTGACCCCGCCCTTGAGCTCCGAGCGGCGGTGCACCAGGGTGACCCGCGCGCCGTTGCGCCAGAGATCGAGCGCCGCCTCGGCGGCGGTGTTGCCGGCGCCGACGACGACCACGTCCTGGCCGTAGTGCGGGTAGGGCTCGACGTAGCGGTAGCGCACCCAGGGGAGGTCCTCCCCCGGCACGCCGAGGCGCTGGGGGCCGAAGAAGTAGCCGGTGGCGATCGCCACCGCCCGCGCCCGGCGGGTGCGCCGCCGGCCGTCGCTCACGGCGACCGTCTCGACGGCGAACTCCTCGCCCTCGCGCCGCGCCACCAGCACCTCCTCGTAGAGCGCGAGCGGCACGCCGTAACGCTCGACGACGGCGCGGTAGTAGGCCAGGGCGTCGCGGCGGGTGGGCTTGGCCTCGGGGATGGTGAAGGGAATGTCGGCGATCTCCAGGCGCTCGCGGGTGGTGAAGAACTCGAGGAAGGTGGGATAGGCCTGGATGGCGGCGGTGAGCGGCCCGCGATCGACGAGCAGGACGTCGAGTCCCGCGCGGCGCGCCTCGGCGCCGATGGCGATGCCCGTGGGGCCGGCGCCGACGACCAGGAGATCGAGGAGGTCGCTCGTAGGCACCGATCAGACCCCTTTGTCATTCCGAGCGAAGCTCGGGATGACATTGCTTCGCCATAGGTGGTCGACCGGCCCCCGCCCACCACCCAGCGGATAGGCTGCCGCCAGCGCGCCCTGCAAATACTCGATTCCCCCGCGCACCGCCTCGGCCAGCGGCTCGCCGGCGCCGAGACGGGCGGCGATCGCCGACGAAAGCGTGCAGCCGGTGCCGTGATCCGACGTCGTGGCGACCCGCGGGTGAGCGAAGCGGTGGACCTCGGCGCCGTCCACCAGGAGGTCCACGACCTCCTCCCCTGCCACGTGCCCTCCCTTCGCGAGGACCGCGGGCCCGCCCGCGGCCAGTGCACGCGCCGCGGCCAGCCGTTCCGCCTCCCCCTCCCCCACCTGTCGCCCCGCCAGCCGCTCCAGCTCCGGCAGGTTGGGCGTCACGAGCGTGGCGAGCGGCAGCAGCTCCTCGACGATCGCCGCCACGGCGTCGTCGGCGAGCAGCGGGTCGCCGCTCTTCGCCACCATGACCGGGTCGAGCACCACCGGCGGCCGCGGGCGCGGGCCGGGTCCGAGGTGGGCGCGCAGCCGCGCCGCCACGGCGCGGACGATGGCCGCGTCGGCCAGCATGCCGATCTTCACCGCGTCCACGCCGAGGTCCTCGAAGACGGCGTCGATCTGCGCCGCCACGAGCTCCGGCGGCGCCGCGTGGACCGCCCGCACGCCGCGGGTGTTCTGGGCGGTCAGGGCGGTCACCGCGCTCATGCCGTAGGCGCCGTGGGCGGCGAAGGTCTTCAAGTCGGCCTGGATGCCGGCCCCCCCTCCCGAGTCCGAGCCGGCGATGGTGAGCAGACGGGGCGGGGTGCGGCGCACGGCTCAGCGCGAGGTCGAGGGGCGCGGCGGGGCCGGGGCCGGCCGCGCGGTCGCGGCCGCCGCGCGTGCCGTGCCGCGCCGCCGCCAGGCGAGGACGCCGACGGCGAGCAGCACCGCCACGCTGATCACCTGCGCCAGCGTGAACTCGCCGAAGAAGCGGTCGTCCTTGGCGCGCAGGAACTCGATCCCGAAGCGCTCGATCGCCAACAGAGCGATGACCGCCAGCGTCGTCGTCCCCGGCGCCGCGCGGCGGCGCAGCAGCCAGATGGCGAAGCCCCAGATCAACAGCGCCAGCGCCGTCTCGTAGAGCTGCGTCGGATGGACGGGCAGCAGCGCGTCGGGCGCCACGCCGGACGGCACCTCCGCCCCCATCGCCCGCAGGTTGGCGGCGGTGGGGAGCGGCACCCCTTCGGGGAAGACGACGCCGATCGGCAGGTCGGTCGGGCGGCCGTAGTCGTCGCCGACCAGGAAGCAGCCGAGCCGCCCGACGGCGTAGCCCAAAGCGAGCGCCGGCGCGAGCGCGTCGGCGGTCGGCCAGGGAGGGAGCCGCCGCAGCCGCATGACCAGGAGGAGCAACGCGACGGCGAGCACGAAACCGCCGTACCAGACCAGCCCCGAGCGGTCGAAGAGGAGGCGCCAGTCGTCGTAGAGGATCGCGTAGTACACCTTGGCGCCGCCGATCCCCCCGAGGCCGGCGGCCAGCAGCAGCGCGCTGGCGTCGTCGTCGTCCCCCACCCCCAGCCGCACCAGGCCCCAGCGGAGCTGGAAATAACCGGCCAAAAAGGCCAGCACCAGCATCACCCCGAACGGGCTGATCGAGAACGAGCCGATGCGGAAGAGCTCCTGGATCATGGGGGGCGGAATCGTAGCAGAAGGCTACAATCCGGCCTCCATGATCACCGACGCCACGCGCGAGCGCGCCGTGGAGCTGCGGGGGGTGGTCGAGGCGCCGCCGGCGGGGCGCTGGCTCGTCCTCACGCACGACAACCCGGACCCCGACGCGCTGGCCTCGGCGGCGCTGCTCGAGCACCTCCTCACCGAGGTCTGGAAGCGCCGCGTCACCGTCGCCTACGGCGGCATCGTCGGCCGTGCCGAGAACCGGGAGATGGTCAAGGCTCTGGGGCTCGAGCTCGCCCACGTGCGCGGCCTCGACTTCGGCCGCTTCCGCCGCTTCGCCCTCGTCGACAGCCAGCCGCGCACCGGCAACAACCAGCTCCCCGACCGCATCGTCCCCGACCTCGTCTTCGACCACCACCCGCTGCGCAAGGCGACCCTCGCCGCGCGCTTCGCCGACGTCCGCCCGAAGTACGGCGCCACCGCCACCATCCTCGCCGAGCACCTGCTCGCCGCCGGCGCCCGCCCCAGCCGCGCCCTCGCCACCGCCCTGGTCTACGCCATCCGCTCCGAGACCCAGGACTTCAGCCGCGAGTTTGCGCCCCCCGACAAGGCGATGTACGACGCCTTCCTCCCCGAGATCAACCAGCGGGCGCTGGGGCGCATCCAGAACGCGCGGCTGCCGCTCGGCTACCTGCGCAACCTCCACGACGCCCTGGAGAACCTCGAGACCGTCTCGAACCTGATCGTCAGCCACCTCGGGCCGGTCGACCATCCGGACATCGTCCCCGAGGTGGCCGACCTCCTCCTCCGCCTCGAAGGGATGACCTGGTCGCTCGCCACCGGCCTCCACGGCGACCGCATCTACCTCTCGCTCCGCACCACCAACGGCCGCGCCGACGCCGGCCGGGTGATGCGGGCGCTCGTCGGCCGGCGCGGCAAGGGGGGCGGCCACGGCATGATGGCCGGGGGCTGGGTGGAGACCGCGAAGGCCCCGAACGGCGACGTCAAGCAGCTCCAGAAGCAGCTCGGCCAGCGCCTGGCGAAGGCGCTGCGCAAGAACCCCGAGAAGCTCGCCCGCCTCGAGCTCCAGCAGGCCGCGGGCGAGCCGGCCCCGGCAGGCTGACCCGGCCCGCGGCCGGCCGCGCCGCGTTTACGGCTGCTGGACGATCTTCACGTCGTCCACCGCCGCCTCCACCAGGCTGGCGGTCGCGGCGTCGGCGGCCTCGATGCGGATGCGCACCGTCTGCCCCGCGAACGAGCTGATGTTGGCGCTGTGCGGCGCCCAGACCGCGTCGTCGTCGTTGCCGGCTCCCAGCTCCTCGAGCACCAGCGACGTCGTCGTCCCGACCACCCGGACGCGCAGGAAGTCGGCGGTCGAGGCGTTGCTGCCGTGGGCCATGTAATAGCTGAAGGAGAGGGTCAGCGTGCCGGTCGACGGCAGGGCGATCGTCGGCGACTGGATCGTCGTGGTGCCGCCGTCGATGTCGTGCACCCCGGCCGAGCTGCCGGCGAGCCGCCCGGTGACCAGGTCGTTGACGCCCGAGACGGTCGTGCCGAGCTGCTTCGGGCCGCTGGAGTTGGTGGCCTGCGGGTCGCCGCGCTCCCAGAGTCCGGTCGTCGCGGTGTCGGTGCCGAGCGGGTTGGGCATCCACCCTTTGTCGGTCTCGAAGTCGTCGGTGAAGACGGTCACCGGCGGGTTGCCCGCGCCCTCCGTGGCGGCGCCGGTCACCACCAGGGCGAAGGGCTGCGGTCCGCTCGGCACGGCGAAGGAGCGGAGGGTGACGGTGTATGTGCCGACGGCCGGGGTCGCCAGCAGGACCTGCTCCAGCGTGTTGCGGCGGTCGGCGCTGCCGCCGGTCGCCGACTGCCCGCCCGAGAAGACGTTGCCGCGCCAGACGGTGCCGGTCGGGCCGGTGACGATCAGATCGAGGTCGTTGACCAGGTTGACACTCGCCGCCGGCGTCGAAGGGAAATCGGTCCAGGCGGCGGTGACCTTGAACGGCTCGGCGCCGCTCGACACCGTGAAGGTGAAGGTGCGGTCCTCGTTCGTCGAGCCGGTGGCGAAGGCGGCGGCGTTGTCTTTGGCCCACAGCCGGCGCGGCTGGCCGGCGAAGTGGAGGGCGTTTTCGAGCAGCACTCTCCCCCAGCCCTGGCAGTTGGCGGGGATCGCGGTCGTACCGGTCATGCTGACGGCGGAGTTGACCAGCGCCGCCTTCATCAGCGCCGCCGAGGGCGCGAAGCCGTCGGCCGGCACCTCGGTGCCCGAGGGGTACCACCCGTCGG
>DASWHY010000173.1:0-3170 GCA_036397955.1 Thermoanaerobaculia bacterium
GCGACCACCGCGCCGCGGCCGCGCTCGTCCTCCTCACCCACCTCGCCGCCTACCTCCTCCTCGACCGCACGCTGCGCCGCGCCCTCACGCCGTGGGGGCGGCTGCTCTTCGCCGTCCTCTACTGGCTCAACCCCTGGCGGCTCTACTTCTCGGCCTTCCTCTGGAACCCCAACTGGCTCTTCCTGCCCGCCGCGGTCCACCTCTGGAGCGCCTGGGAGCAGCGCGAGCGGGCGCGCTTCTGGCCCTCGTTCCTGCACGTCCTGGCGCTCGGCGCGGCGTTCCAGATCCACGCCTCGGTCGTGCTGCTCGGGCTCGCCTCGGCGCTCCTCCTCGTGCGGCGGACGATGCGGCTGCACTGGGCCGGCGCGGCGGCCGCGGTCGCCGCGAGCGCCGCGGCGCTCGTCCCCTGGGCGCTCGCCGCGCAGGCCGACGCCGGCAGCCTGCCGGTGCAGAAGGGGTTCCTCGGCCGCGGTCTCGTGCTCGTCCTGCCGCTGGTGAAGGGCCTCCTCTACTGGTTCCGCTACGCCTCGCTGGCCGTCGGCAAGCGGGTCATGGACCTCGACTTCGCGGCGAGCCTGGGGGCGGGCGCGGACCGGGTGCTGGAGCCGGTGGCGGAGGGGTTCCTCGCGGCGCTCGGCGTGACACTCCTCGTGCCGTTGCTGGCGAACGCGCTGCTCTGGCGCCGGCCGCGGCGGTGGCTGCGGCGCCGGCCGGCGGCCTCGGCCCGCGGCTGGGTGCGCGCCTACGCCGTCGCCTGCTTCGCCGCCGCCGTCGCCGCCTTCGCGCTGGCGCCGACGACGATCATGATGTGGCAGGGCTTCCTGGTGCTGCACGCGGCGGTGCTGCCGCCGCTCCTCTGGGGCGAGGCGCTGGCGCGCAGCCGGCGGTGGGGGAGGATCGCGGTGCGCGGGGCTTGGGCGTGGGCCGCGGCCGCGGTCCTCTGCTGCCTGCTCCTCGGCCTCGGCAGCCCGCACTACCGCTGCGGCGGCGACGCCACCGTCCGCCTCGCCCTCCGCCACGACCACCCGATGCTGCACGCCCTCGGCGTCCACCGGAGCTGCCCGCTGCCGATCGCGCCGGACGGCTGGTGGCCGGACGTCCTTCCCGAGCCCGGCGGCCAGGTGCGCGGCGCCGGCCGCGCGGTCCGCGGCGAAGGCGGGGTGCCGCCGTAGCGCCGGGAGGCGCTAGCGCTCGAGCCCGGACGGCAGCCGCGGCGAGGCGAGGAGCTCGGCGAAGACCTGCCAGCGGCGCTCCGGCCGGTCGGTGGTGCCGCCCTGCGCCTCGACGTGCGCGCGCACCAGGTCCTGCCCCAGGTTGTAGTTGATGACGTAGCTCCGGTACTTGTCGAAGAAGCCGACCCGCTGCCGCGCCCGCTCGGGCGAGTGGAGGCCATAGCGCACCAGCCAGGCTGCGGCCTCCTCGGGGCCTATCTCGCCGTCGAGGTAGCGGCGCGCCGCCTCGTTTCCGGCGTGGGAGAGGTGCTGGACGAGGGCATGGACGCGGTAGTACTCCGCGGCCCGGGACGGGTCGAGCCCGGCGAGCGGAAAAAGGCGCGCGCCCTCGAAGGCGACCCGCTCCGCGCCGGGGAAGGCCACCTCGATCCCGAAGTTGGCGGTCCCCTCGGCGATCAGCGACTGCGGCGAGAAGAGGTTGTAGACCGAGTACTCCACCCAGCCGCGGTCGCGCACCAAGTGCTTCTCGAGCAGCGTGTTGTAGACGTGGTGCCCCGGGTACCCCTCGTGGCAGGCGAGGTCGATCGCGAGCTCGATGAAGATCGGCAGCTCGGTGTTGACCTGAATGAGACTGTGGAAGCCGCCCTGGTACCAGTTGTAGGCGCTCCAGGCGCGGCCGGCGACGTACTCCACCGTGAAGCTCTCGCCGGGGGGCAGCTCGAGGTGCGCGAGGGTACGCCGGCGGCACTCCTCGATCGCGGCGCGGAAGACGGCGTCGAGGCGCTCGCGCGGAACGACGAACTGCTGCCGGAAGGCCAGGACGCGCGCCGGGAGCGGGCCATCCCCGGGGACGAGCGGTTCGAGCTCGGCGAGGATGGCCGCGAAATGCTCGGCCGGGAGGTGGGGAGCGACCGCGTCGTAGAGGGCCTGCGACTCCTGGTCGAAGGTGAGGCGCGCTCCCCCCAGCATGTCGAGGCGCGCGGCGAGGGCCTGGAGCTGACGCAGCAGGTAGGCGGCGCGCAGGATGTGGAGGTGCTCGATCGCCGCCGCCGGGTGCGGCTGCCGCGCCGTCGCCTCCGCGGCGAGCGCCGCGACGCGAGCCTTCAGGTCGGGGAGCGGCACCTTCGCGGCGTCCGCCTCGGCCTTCCACTCCGGCGGGCCGTAGTAGGCGTCCACCAGCGCGTCGTCGTGCCGCCCGGCGGCGAGCACCAGCTTCACGTACTCCTCGGCGATGGCGTCCATGGTGCGGGGCTCCGGAGGGGGGGGTGGCGCGGCGGCCGGCCCCCCACCGGGCGGGGTTGCGCAGGCGAGAAAGGTGGCGAGGGGGAGGGCGGACAGCGCGCGGGCGGGGTGCCTCATGCGGCGCGGCAGCGTAGCACGGCGAAAACCGCGATCCAGCCCGCGGGCGGCGGGCTCAGCCGCCCATGAAGCCGAGGTCCGGGCTCGCGAAACGCCCGAGGTTGGGGAAGACGAGCGGCAGGTCGCTCTCGGCGACGCCGAACCAGCGGGCGAGGGTCGCCGAGTACTCGTCGACCGAGGTCGTCGGGATCCACCGCCCCTCGCCGGCGTCCTCCGGGCCCTCGAGGGCGAGGGTCGGGAGCTGGCCGTAGAGGCGCCCGCCGCGCACCGCGCCGCCGACGACGACGTGGTGGCCGCCCCAGCCGTGGTCGGAGCCGTCGCCGTTGGCGAGATAGGCGCGGCCGAAATCGGAGGCGGTGAAGGCGGTGACCGAGTCGGCGAGGCCGAGCTCGGTCATCGCAGCGTCGAAGGCGGCGAGCCCACCGTCGAGCTCGCCGAGCTGGTCGGCGTGGGCGCCGACCAGCGGCGAGGTCCCGACCTGACCGCCGTGGGTGTCGTAGCCCTGGGCGGCGCAGAAGAAGACCTGGCGGCGGAGGCCGAGGCCCTCGCGCACCGAGATCAAGCGGGCGATCATCTGGAGCTGGAGGCCGAGCGCGGTCTCCGGGAACGGGGTGGCGAGCGGCGGGGCGGCGCCGAGCG
>DASWHY010000174.1:0-2652 GCA_036397955.1 Thermoanaerobaculia bacterium
TCGTGCCAGCCCTTGATCTTCAGATCGTAGCTGCCGGCCGTCGCCGCCAAGGCCTGGTGCGGGGCGCCCGGCGTGCCGGCCTTCATGTAGGCCTCCATCTCGGCCTTCTGCTCGGGGGTCATCTGGGCGTGCTCGTGCCCGTCCTGCGCCAGCGCCGGCGCGGCGACGAACACGGCGGCGGCCGTCAACAGCCTGCCTGCGAGCGTGCGGATCATGGTTCCTCCTTAGGGATGGGGATGAGGGATGGTAGCGGGCTACTTGCCCCTTTTCCGCGGGTCGTCGCGCGGGTCGAGGTAGTTGATCTGCCAGGGGCCGCCGCCGGTGATCTGGAGGACGGTGTCGCCGGTCGCCCAGGCGTAGTGCCACGTCTCGGCCGGTATCACGGTGAAGCTGCCGGCGGGAAGCGCCGTGCCCTGCGCGGTGTCGAACGAGTCCCTCCGGCCCATGTTGAACGTGCCGGAGAGGACGGTGATCCGCTCAGGCGCGGGGTGCCAGTGCGGCTTGATCTGGAAGCCGTCCGGCAGCCGGAGGCGCATGGTGAAGACCCCCTCTTCGCGGGGGTCGCCTTCGAGGACCGCGATCTTGGCGCCCTTCGGCAGCGACGGCGGCCCGTCCTGCCACTTGATCGCGTCGGAGCGGAAGACGGCGTGGGCCTCCGCCGCGGCCGCTTGCTGGGGATCGGGAGAGTGTTCGCCGGGCGTGGTCGGTTGGGCGGACGGCTTGGCGCCGTTCGCCGCCGCGCTGGCGGCGGCGAGGACGAGCAGCGCGGCGGCCAGGAAGGCCGGCGTGAAGCGACGCAGAGAGTGCGGCATGGCTCCCTCCTTCGGGTGGTAGGTGGCGGGTCGTCGAGCATGTATCATCGCCGAAATCGTCCGGCAGGTCATCTATCTCCCTGGAGGTCTTCATGAGCTCACAGCCCCCGTACGCCGAACCCGTCGTTGCTCCACCGCCGCCGCCCGCCGTCGAGCCCCCGCCCAAGCGCGGGTGGCTGAAATGGGTCGGGCTCGGCTGCGGCTGCCTGGTGCTCGCGGCGGCCGGATTCGCGGCGCTCACCTATTTCGGGGTGCGCGCCGCCACCGCCGGCCCGGAGCAGGTCGTCAAGAGCTTCCTGGAGGCCGCCGAGGAGGGGGACTACGAGGAGGCCCACGGCTACTTCGCAGCGCCCCTCAAGGAGGCGCAGCCGCTCGATCAGTTCGCGGCCGGGGCGGAAGCGAACAAGAGCTTCTTTCAGATCACCGAAACGACCTTCAACAACCGCTCGGTCGACACCTCGGGGGCGCAGTTCAGCGGCACCGTCGCCCTGGAGAGCGGCACCGAGATGCCGGCGTCCTTCGAGCTGGTGCGCGAGAACGGCGAGTGGAAGCTGATCTCGTACCACATCGGAGCGCAGTAGCGAGCGGCGCGACTCAGGGGGTCGGCGCGGCGGCGGCGGCCGTGCGGCGAAGGCTGACGTAGGCCGGCAGCTCGAAGTGGCCGCGGGCGGTCGTGAAGAAGGCGGTGGCGAAGCCGGTGAGGGTGTCGCCGGCCGGGCGCAGCGCCAGCGCGATGCGGTGCGGGTGCTCGGGGGGTCGGCGAGGCGGAGCGTGCCGAGGAAGGATCCCTGCAGCAGCCCCTCCTCCCAGCGCACGTCGGCGAGCAGCGTCGGGAGCTGGCCCTCGAGGGCGACGTGGACGTCGCCGTCGGGCTGGAAGGTGAGGCAGAGCGGCGAGGGCTCGCCGGCGCCGCGCACCGTCCGTCCCACGTCCCGGCAAGCTCCGGCGACGGCGCGTAGGGTCGGTTGACCGCCGCTTCGTACTCCGTCATCGCCCGCTCGACCTTCGCCGCCATGCCGGGCACGAGGCGCTCGGTGATCTCGACCGCCATGGCGTCCATCGTGTTGCCGGTGACGTTCGTCAGGCAGACGACGGCGAGCCGCGCGTGCGGCAGGATCGAGACGGTCGCCTGCGCGCCGCCGGCGCGGCCGTTCGACAGCACCCAGCGCCAGCCGTCGCCGAGCTCCACGCTCCCCCAGCCGAGCGCCATGAGCGCATGCGGCAGCGCGGCCCGCTCCCGCTGCATGGCGGCGACGCCGGCGGGCGACACCGGGCGCCGCTGCCCGGGCTCCAGCGCATCGAGCGAGAGGCGGGCGTAGCGCAGGAGGTCGCGGGCGCTGGCGTGGACGGCGAGCGAGCTGCGCGGCAGCGGGAAGGCGGGCGCGATCGGCGAGCCGTCGGCACGGTAGCGCGCGGCCGGCAGGTGGCCGCTCGCGGTCCAGCCGGCGACGAAACTGTTCTCCATCCCGAGCGGCGCGAAGACCTCGCGGTGCAGGAGATCGGGGTATGAGAAGCCGGAGGCGCGCTCCAGCACCCGCTCGAGGACGGCGTAGGAGAAGTTGGAGTAGAGGTAGGTCTCGCCGGCCGGGAAGGCGACGAAGAGACGGTCGCGCACCAGCGCCGCAGAAGTCAGCGCGCGCGCCGCCTCCGCGGAGGTGAAACTGAGATTGCCGTGCGGCACCGCCGCCGTCATCTGCAGCAGCCGGCGCAGGGTGACGGCGCCGCGCTCGCCGGCGTGGACTGCGGGCGCGTCCGAGCCGAGGTAGGCGTCGGCCGAACGATCGAGGTCGAGGACCCCGCGCTCGGCGAGGGCCACGACGGCGGTCGCGGTGACCGACTT
>DASWHY010000175.1:0-1662 GCA_036397955.1 Thermoanaerobaculia bacterium
GGCCAAGTGAAGACCATCGGGCCGCCCGTTTCCAGCCTCTTCCCGCGCGATCACGACAATCTGATTCGAGGATCGGCGCCGGCGATGGCTGGGACCGGCCACGCACGCGGACACTCGATCCCTGATTCCGGGCACAAAAAAAAGCGCCGCCGGGGATGCCCCGGCGGCACGAAGAACGAGGCACAGTCATGGATGCGATGCTTCCGCCGCCCTCGGCTGCAACCCCCTGTCCTGAGAAAGTCGTCACCCGCGGGCTCGACCCGCGGGTCCATTGGATGCGCGGGTCAAGCCTATGGCTGTCCGGTCAAGACTCGTTCACTCCTCTCGTCATGCCCCGCGAAGGCGGGGCATCCAGCTTACCCAGACCTTCGTGAATGCCTCGCCGGTCCGACTCGGCCGCTTGGAGCGTCCCGTCGGGCCTGGTGGCGACGATGGACGCCCGGCCCTCCGCCATGGAGAAACGGCGACACCGCTGGACGCCCCGCACGAGGCGGGGCGTGACGAAAGTGTGGTGGTTGGAGCCTCGCCGGGAGTGGCGCCGCTCGAATGCCTTGGCAGACCCCACTGTTCCTCCGTCGAAACTTCGCCGAACCGGACAGTCGCGGCTCATCCCCCGACTTGATCGGGGGACCGCGCATGACGGTGAGACGGGTCACCCGCCCGACGACACGTGCTCCTTGTAGGCGAGGAGGAAGGCGGCGGTGGAGCCGCCGCCGCGGGCGGTGTTGTAGTGGCGCTTCCAGTAGCGGGCCAGGGCCTCGACGTCGTGCGCCGCGGGCAGCGGCTCGGGCGCGCGCAGGTAGACCAGCCGCGCCATGGCGGTGGCGTAGGCCGCGTTGGTGGCGAGCTGCTCGAGGCGCGAGGGCACCGGCGCGGCCAGCGCCGCCACCTTCGTCCTGAGCGCGCGGCGCCGGCGCAGGACGGTCTCCCACAGGTCGTCGTGGGTGGCGGGCTCGATCTGGAAGAGCCCGCGCGCCGGGCCGTCGCCGAGCTGGCGCAGGAAGCGCAGCCCCGATTCGTGCACCGCGGTGCCCAGCAGCAGGTTCTCCGCCGCCGCCGACCACAGGCCGAGATGGGTGAGCGCCGGGCGCACCACCAGCAGGCGGAACTGGGGGACGTGCAGCATCACGCCCCCCAGCGGTCCAGCAGCGGGCGCACCTGCGCCCACAGCCAGCCCAGCGCGCCCATCGCCAGCAGCAGGAGCCCGCCCAGCTTGGTCGCCGCCCACCACGCGCCCCGGCCCATCTGGGCGGCGGCGGCCAGGCGCTCGACATTGGCGTCGATCTTCTCGATGCGGCGCTCGACGTTGTCCATGCGCGCGTGCAGGGCGCCGAGGCGCTCGTAGAGGTCGGCGTGGGAGATGTCGGCGCTCATGCCTCGGCCCCTTGGCCGGCGAGGAGGGCGGCGACCAGGTCGCGCGGCAGCACGGCGGTGGCCGCGATGCAGCCGGCGCGGACGAGCGCGACCAGGGCCTCGGCGCCGCCCGGGAGCGTGAAGACGGCGACCGCGTCGGCCGGGACCCGCGAGGGCGGCGGCAGGGCGTTGACGATGGCGGCGAGCGCCGCCACCGCCTCGGGCCGGGCGCTGACGGCGACGTCGAGGCCGTGGGCGCGGGCGGCGGCGACCTCGCGGGCCAGCGGCGCGGCGCAGGCGGGGCCGGCG
>DASWHY010000176.1:0-3809 GCA_036397955.1 Thermoanaerobaculia bacterium
GTCCTCGAGGACCGCCGGGCACGGCGTTGCGCACCGCCGCCGCCCCACGCTCCAGAGGTGGACGATGTGCTCGGGAGTCTCGCCGCTCGCCACCAGCGCCCGCAGCAGGGCGTCGTAGTCTTCCCGCCGCGCCGGCGAGACGGCGAAGGAGCGCTCGCCGAGCTGCGCGAAGCGCTCGCCGATCTCGACGCAGACGATGCTCTGGCCGCACTCCCGGAGCCGCTCCACCACCCGCGTCCCCAGGCCCTCGGCATCGAGGAACACCAGCCAGTGGGAGCCCGCAGGCGCGGGCTCGCCGTCGAGCACCGGCGGCAGCGACGGCTTCCAGTACGGCAGATAGAACCAGTCGTCGATCTCCTTCTTCTTGGCCTTGGCGCCGCCCAACGTCGGGATGCCGCCCGATAGGTTTCCCGGGTCGACCCAGAAGCGTTGGCCTTCGAACGGATAGGTCGGCAGCGGCACGCGGCGGCGGCGTTCATGGCTGTCGAGCTTGCCCCAGTCGATCGCCGCCCCGTGCACCCAGAGCTGGCCCAGCGCCTTGAGCACTGACCGCCGCCCAGGTTGGCGGTCTCGAGCATGGGGCAAACAGGAGATCGCGGCCTGCTGCGGCGCGCGCTCGGGGTGCTGCAGCGCGAGCGTGGTCAGCGTGTTGCCCGGACCCACTTCGAGCAGCAACCGGTCGGGCTCGGCCCAGAGCTCGCGAACGCCGTCGGCAAAACGCACCGGCTGGCGCAGGTGGCGTGCCCAATACCCCGGGTCGGCGGCCTGGTCGGCGGTGATCCAGGTGCCGGTGACGTTGGAGAGATAGGGGATCTGCGGCGGCCGCAGCTCGAGTCCCTCGAACTGGCGCACGAACGGGGCGAGGATCGGCTCCATCATCGCGGAGTGGAAGGCGTGCGAGGTGTGCAGGCGCTGGGGGGTGAGCCCTTGCTCCTCGAGCCGGCGCCCGAAGGCCGCGATGGCCTCTTCGGGCCCCGAGACCACCGAGCGTCCGGGAGCGTTGGCGGCCGCGAGCGACAGGGAAGGAGCGAGCAGCTTCTCGACTTCCTCCGCCGGCAGCGGCACGCTCAGCATGGCGCCCGCCGGCAGGCTCTGCATGAGCCGCCCCCGCGCCGCCACCAGCGCGAGCGCGGCAGGCAGGGAGAAGACGCCGGCGAGGCAGGCGGCCACGTACTCGCCGATGCTGTGGCCGAGCATCGCGCGCGGCACCACGCCCCACTCCATCCACAGCCGGGCCAGACCGTATTCGAGGACGAAGAGGGCCGGCTGGGCGACCGCCGTCTGATTGATCCGCCGCTCGGCCTCCTCGCGCGGCTCCGGAACGCGGACCAGCAGGTCGCGGAGGTCGAACCCGAGATGGGGCTCGAGCAGCTCCGAGCAGCGGTCGACCTCGGCGCGGAGGCCGGGCTGCGTCGCGTAGAGGTCCGCGCCCATGCCCGGGTATTGCGCGCCCTGGCCCGAGAAGAGGAAGGCGACCGGACGTTCGCCGGCCTCGGTGTAGCCGGTCGCGCTTCCCCCTGGTGATCGCGCGGCCTCGATCGCCTCCGCGCGGTCGCGGCAGACGAGCGCCCGCCGGTGCGGGAAGCTCTTACGCCCCACTCCCAAGGTATAGGCCGCGTCGCCGAGGTCGAGGTCCGGATGGGCCTCGAGGTGATCGGCCAGGTTGGCGGTGGCGCGCTCCAGTGCCGCCGGGGTGCGGGCCGAGAGGGGCAGGAGCTGCCAGGGCTGGGCGGGGTCGGAAGGGAGGCGCTCGGGGGCCTCTTCGAGGATGACGTGAGCGTTGGTGCCGCCCATGCCGAAGGCGCTCACGCCGGCCCGGCGCGGCGCCCCGTTGCGCGGCCAGTCGCTCAACCGGGTGTTGACGTAGAAGGGGCTGGCGGCGAAGTCGATCTGCGGGTTGGGCTCCTCGAAGAAGAGCGAGGGCGGGATCATCTGCCGCTCGAGCGCCAGCACGGTCTTGATGATGCCGGCGACGCCGGCCGCCGCGCCCAGGTGCCCGACGTTGGGCTTGACCGAGCCGATGGCGCAGAAGCCCGTGCGGCCGGTGCGCTCCCGGAAGACCTGGGTCAGGGCCGAGATCTCGATGGGATCCCCCACCGGGGTGCCGGTGCCGTGGGCCTCGATGTAGCTGATCGTCTCCGGCTCGACCTCGGCGGCGAGCTGCGCCGCGCGCACCACCCGCACCTGGCCGTCCACGCCGGGCGCCGTGAAGCCCACTTTCAGGGAGCCGTCATTGGTGACCGCCGAGCCCAGGATCACGGCGCGGACGGGGTCGCCGTCGGCCAGCGCATCCTCCAGGCGCTTGAGGACGACGATGCCCATGCCGCTGCCGAAGACCGTGCCGTTGGCCTTGGCGTCGAAGGCGCGGACGTGGCCGTCCGGAGTGTTGACGTCGCCGTCGGCATAGAGATAGCCCACCTCCGGGATCCGTATGCCGACGCCGCCGGCGAGCGCCAGGTCGCACTCGCCGTTGAGCAGCGCCTGACCGGCCAGGTGGATGGCGACGAGGGCCGTGGAGCACGCCGTCTGCACCGTCATGCTCGGGCCGCCGAGATTCAGCTTGTACGAGAGCCGGGTCGCCAGGTAGTCCTTGTCGTTGGCGACCTGGATCTGCAGATCGCTGACCGTGCTCACGATCTCGGGGTTCGAATAGACGTTGACCAGGTAGCCGTTGAATCGCGAGCCGGCGTAGATGCCGACCCGCCGCGGCAGCCGCTCGGGGTCGTAGCCGGCGTCCTCCAGAGCCTCCCAGGCGCACTCCAGGAAAAGGCGCTGCTGGGGGTCGATCAGCTCGGCCTCGCGCGGGCTGATGCCGAAGAATGCGGCATCGAAGCGATCGCAGTCCGCGATCTCGAACGCGGCCTTGACGTACTGCGGCAGCCGCACCAGGGAGGGATCGGCCCCACGGGTGATCAGCTCCTCCTCGGTGAAGAGGGTGATCGCCTCGACGCCGTCCCGCAGGTTGCGCCAGAACTCTTCGACGTTGCGCGCTCCGGGGAAACGGCCGACCATGCCGATGATGGCGACCTCCTGGCCGGTGAATCTCCCGGGCTCTCGCGGTTCGTTCATGGCGACCTCTTGGCCGGCACTTCGGCGGCCTGCTGATTGAGTTGGAAGCGGCGTTGCCGCCGTCTCTTGCCGGCCGCGAGCTCCTCGGCGCCGTGGTCGGCCGCCGTGGCGGCGGGCTGATCCGGCGCCGTTGGGGCGAGGTGCCGGCCAAGAGCGCTCACCGTCGGGTTGGTGAACAGCTCGAACACCGGCAGCTCGCGCTGGAAGGCCGCCTGCAGCCGGCTCTGCACCCTGACCAGGGCGAGGGAGTTGCCGCCCAGATCGAAGAAGTTGTCGTCGAGGCCGACCCTCTCGACTCCGAGCACCTCCCGCACGATGCCGGCGATGGTCACCTCCACCGCCGTTTGGGGGGCCCGGTAGTCGGCATCGCTCTGCGGCCGCGCCGCGAGCGCCAGCAGCGCTCGGCGATCGACCTTGCCGTTGGGGGTCAGGGGGAGCCTGGGGAGCAGCACGAACGAGGCGGGCACCATGTAGGCGGGGAGCCGCTCCTTGAGGCGAGCGCGCAGCTCGGCACCGCTCGGGACCTCGGCCGTCCCCTCCGGCCCTCGCGACTCCGGCACGACGAAGGCCGCCAGCCACCGGCCCGCCGCGTCGCCGACGGCGAGGACCTCCGCCTCGCGCACCCCCGGCAGCCTGCCGAGCTGCGCCGCGATCTCCCCCAGCTCGACGCGGAAGCCCCGGATCTTGACCTGGGTGTCGGCCCGCCCGGCGAAGGCGGCCTCGCCGTCCGGCAGGTAGCG
>DASWHY010000177.1:0-2121 GCA_036397955.1 Thermoanaerobaculia bacterium
CCGCGAGGATCCGACCATGACCGACGGCTACGACGCGGCGCGCGGGCGCCGCAACGCGCTCGAGCGGCTGGGGGAGAAGATCCCCGGCTTCCGCGGCTTCCAGGACCGCGAGCTGCGGCGCGACGTGGACCGCCTGCAGCGCGAGCACCTGGCCGCCGAGCTCACCCATATCAAAGGTGCCTTGCGGCAGCGCGCCCGCGCCGCCGCCGACCGCGGCGGCCTCGACGGGCTCGGCGCCTTCGAGCGCCTGGACCGCCAGCTCGACGGCCTGGCGCAGTCGGTCCGCTTCAGCGACTACGGCGCCGCCGGCCTCTTCGACCCGGTCAAGATCGGCGAGGCGGAGCTCGGGAAGCTCTACGAGTTCGACCTCGCCCTGCTCGACGAGGTCGCGGCGCTCGACGGCGAGGTCGCGGCGCTCCCCGCGGCCGGCGACGAGGGCCCGGACGCCGCCCTCGAGCGCCTGGAGGAGAAGGTGAGATCGCTCGCCGACCGCTGGCGCCGCCGCGAGGCCGTGATCTCCGACGTCGTGAAGACGGCGCGCTAGCGGGCCGCGAGGAAGAGAGGAAACGCTCCGATGGACGTCATCCAACATCAGGACCCGACCGGCCAGACCATGGTGGCGCGCTGGCCGCGCGAAGGGACGGCGGCGATCCGCCTCGGCAGCCAGCTCGTGGTCGAGGAGAGCCAGCGCGCCGTCTTCTTCCGCGACGGCAAGGCGCTCGACACCTTCGGCCCCGGCCGCCACACCCTCGCGACCCAGAACCTGCCCCTCCTGGCGAGCCTCTTCGGCATCCCCTTCGGCGGCACCTCGCCGTTCCAGGCGGCGGTCGTCTTCGTCTCGAGCAAGACCTTCACCGACTTGAAGTGGGGGACCAAGGAGCCGGTGGTCTACCGCGACCGCGAGCTGGCGATGGTGCGCCTGCGCGCCTTCGGCAAGTTCGCGGTGCGGGTGGCGGACGCGCAGCTCTTCGTCAACGGGCTGGTCGGCACGATGGGCCTCTACACGACCGACGGCGTCGAGGCCTACTTCAAGGACGCCATCGTCGCCCGCCTGACCGACCTGCTGGGCGAGAACCTGACCTCGATCTTCGACCTGCCGCGGGTCTACGACGAGCTGGGGATGGGCTTGAAGGCGCGCGTCGCCGACGACTTCGGCAAGTACGGCATCGAGCTGGTCGACCTCTTCCTGGGCGCCATCACGCCGCCCGAGGAGGTGCAGAAGCTGATCGACGAGCGCACCGGCATGGGCGCGGTGGGCAACCTCGACGCCTACATGAAGTTCAAGGCGGCGCGGGCCATGGGCGACGCGGCGCAGGCGAGCGGCGAGAGCGGCGCGGTCGGGGCCGGCCTCGGGCTGGGGATGGGGGCCGGGCTCGGCGCCATGCTCCCCGGCATGATGCGCGAGGCGATGCAGAGCGGCGCGGCGGGTCCCGGCGGCGGCGCGGCGAGCGCCGGCGGCGGCGTCGCATCGACCGGCGGCAACCCCGCGCCCGGGGCGGCCGGCGGCGCGGCGGCGAGCGAGACGCCCGGCGCCGGCGGCCCGCCGGCCTTCTGCGCGCAGTGCGGCAACCGCCTGCCGGCGAATGCCCGCTTCTGCCCCGCCTGCGGCGCCTCGGTCCCCGCGTAGATCGAACGGCCGATGCAACCGGCCGGCGCGCCCGCCGTCACCAACCGCCTCACCTGCCCGCAGTGCGGCGGCGAGAACGCGCTCGGGAGCGGCGAGCGCCTCCTCGCCTGCGCCTTCTGCGGCGCCGCCCTCTTCGTCGATCGCTCCGGTCTCGTCTCCCACTACCGGCTGCCGCGCCTCCTCGATCGCGAGCGCGCCGCCGAAGCGCTGCGCCGCTGGATGGCGGGCAACGAGACGGTCAAGGACCTCGACCGGAAAGCCGCCGTCGAGGAGCTGGTGCCCGTCTCCTTCCCGATGTGGTTTTTCCGCATGCGGCTGGAGAGCGGGGAGGACGTGGCGGTCGAGCCCGCCGCCCCGACGCCGGTGCCGCAGCTCGCCGACCTCGACGTGCCGGCGGGGAAGCTCGAGCCGTACGCGCCCGAAGGAGGCCACGTCGAAGAGGTCGCCGCCGGCGTGCCGCTGGCGACGGCGCGCGGCTGGGTGCCGCGGCTCCG
>DASWHY010000178.1:0-11974 GCA_036397955.1 Thermoanaerobaculia bacterium
CTCCCGCGGTACCCGCGGCGCATCCCTCTGTCCGCGATCCGCCAAGGCCCTATGTGGGTCGGGTTACCCACACAAACACCCGAAGAGCCTACTTGTAGGTCACGTGAATCGTAAATCGAGTGGTGCAAATATGCAGCCGAAAATATGCAGCTGAGAGCTTTGGCGTCGGACTTCAGCGCGGTGTATCCCGGATCGCCTGTTTCCTTTCTATTTCCTCTGTCTGTGCAAGTTGTCGTAGTCACCCTTCGCGCGCCGCGGCGCGGCGCTCTTCCAGCTCTTCGAGGGTGCGCGGCCAGTCGGTCTTGAGCAGGCGCGAGAGCACGCGATCGGCGAGGAGCCGACCGCCGGTCTGGCAGCGGGCGCAGTAGTTGGCCCCGTTCTCGGCGTAGAGGACGCGCTGCACCGGCGCGCCGCAGTCCGGGCAGGGCAGGCCGTAGCGGCCGTGCACCGCCATCTCCTGGCGGAAGGCGGTGACCTTCTCGGGGAACCGCTCCCCCACCTCGGCGCGCAGGCGCTCGGTCCATTCCCGCAGCGTCGCGCGCGTCGCGGCGAAGAGGCGCTCGGTCTCTTCGTCCGAGAGCTCGGTCGAGCGCTTGAACGGAGACAGCTTGGCACGGTGGAGGATCTCGTCGGAGTAGGCGTTGCCGATGCCGGAGAAAAGGCGCGGGTCGGTGAGGGCGCGCTTCAGCGTGTGGGTCTCGCGCGCCAGGGCGGCGCGGAAGGCGGGGAGGTCGGCGGCGAGGACTTCGAGGCCGCCGGGGTCGAGGTCGGCGAGGGCGGCCTCGCCGCGCACGAGGCGGAGGGAGGCGCGCTTCTTGGCGCTGGCTTCGGTGAGGAGCAGGGTGGCGGCGGGGAAGTCGAAGGCGGCGAGGGCGGTCTTGCCGGCGAGCTTGGCGCCGCGCGGGCGGAGGTGGAAGCGGCCGGCGACCATGAGGTGGAAGACGAGGTGGAGGTCGTCTTCGAGGCTCCAGACGATGCGTTTGCCGAGGCGGCGCAGGGCGGTTACGCGGTGGCCGGTGGCGGCGGTTAGCGGGGGATCGACGGTGCGGAGGAGGAAGGGGCTGGAGAGGCGGATGGATTCTAGGGGCTTGCCGAGGATGATGGGCTCTAGGCGCTCTAGGTAGATGACGATGTCGGGGAGCTCGGGCACGGCGGGGGCGATTGTATGGGCGTGGAAAGCAAGAGCGCGTCGTCGAGCGGGCCGGTGTGGGGCACGTCGAGCTCCCCGGCTCGCCGGGGACCTGACGTGCCTGGGACCGGTGAGGGCCGTTGCGGAAAAGGCGGACTTGCGCTTGATCGGTTGCGGCGTGCGTGGTAGGCAGCGCGCGGCAATGCGTGGCGTTCCCTACCTGGGTCTTCTGTTGATGACGGGCGCCGTTCCGGCGCTCGCGGTGGAGGGGGCTTGGGTGGTGAATGGGCCTTCGCGGGTGCGGTTGGTTAGTCCGTATGCGGCGGCGGTGGCGGGGGAGCTGCGGCTGGGGCTCCATGTGCGGCTGGAGCGGGGGTGGCACATCTACTGGAAGAACAGCGGGGACGCGGGGTATCCGCCGGCGGTGACGCTGGCGGGCGCGGGGGTGTCGGGGGGACGGCTGTTGTGGCCGGCGCCGCGGCGGTTCGATCTGCCGGGGGGGCTGGTGGCGTTCGGGTACGAGGACGAGGTGGTGTATCCGCTGCGGGCGCGGCTGGCGGCGGCGGGGGCGGGGATGGTGGAGCTCGAGGCCGATGTCGATTACGTGGTGTGCGAAGTGGACTGCATCCCCTACCGCGCGCAGCTCGCGCTCGTCCAGCCGCTCGCGGAGGAGGCCGCGGCGGACGCGCGGACGGCGCCGCTGCTGGCGCGCTGGGAGGCGCGGGTGCCGCGGGCGGTCGAGGCGGTGGCGGGGGTCGAGACGGGGGGCGCGATCGTGCGGGAGGACGACGGCGCCGCAGCGCTGGAGGTCTGGTTCGACGGCGTGGAGCCGGCGCCGGCGGGGACCGGGCTCTTCTTCGCGCCGCAGGACGACTTCGGCCTGGGGCGGCCGCGGGCCCGGGCCACCGAGGATGGCATCGCCTGGCGGGTGCCGCTGGCACCGCTGCTGGCAGGCCGGCCGCTGCCGGAGCGCGCGGAGCTCGCCTGGACGGCCACCGGGCTGCGCCGCGACGGCCGCTTGCCGGCGTTGGAGGCGCGGCGCCAGGTCGGCCTCGGCGGCGGCGCCGACGCCCGCTCGGGGCGGCGGTCTTCCGGCGTCCCTCTGGCCGGCCGCCGCGGGCTCTGGCTCGTGCTCGTCGCCGGCCTCCTCCTCAACCTCGCGCCCTCGGTCCTCGCCCTGCGCGTCGCGCAGTGGAGCGGCGGCGGGCCGGGGGGCGGTCGGCGCGGCGCCACGGCCGAGGCCGCCGGCACTCTCGTCGCGATCGCCGGCGCCGCGGCCCTGGCGCCGCTCGCCGGCCACCCGCCGCTCGACGGGAGCTGGGGGCCGCCGATCGCCAACGCCGCGGTGAGCGCCCTCCTCGCCGTCCTCACCCTGGCGCTCGCCCTCGACCTCTGGGGCATGGTCGGCCCGCCGCTCGCCGGCCCCCACGCCGCGCCGGGCAGGAAGGACCTCACCCTGCTCCGCCGCCGCGCCGTCACCGGGGCGTGGGCGGCCCTCCTCGCCTTCGCCTGGACGCCGCCCTGGCTGGGGCTGGCGCTGGCGGCCTCCGAGCTGCCGGCGCGCCTCGCCGCCGCGGCGCTCCTCGCCCTCGGCGTCGCCCTCCCCGGCTTCGCCCTGGCTTGGTGGCGGCGCCGGCGCGAGCTGCGGGCCGGGGCGGCGGCGGAGCCGGCGCCGCGCCCCGCGCTGCAGCAGGCGCTCGGCTTCCTGGCGGCGGCCGGCGTCGTCTGGCTCCTCCACCTGCTGGCGCGGCGGGTCGGGCGCGAGGCGCTCGCCGGCATCGAGCTCGCCCTCCTCGGCCTCGCCCTCTGCGCCTGGCTCGGCCACCGCGCGCGGCGCGGCGGTATGCTTAGGGTCGCCCTCCGGTTGGGGCTCCTCGCCTGCGCGCTCGCCGCGCCCTGGCTGGCCTACAGGGGGCAGTTCTGAACCTCGACTCGTAGGAGACCTTCGATGCGCATCCGTACCTTCCGCCTCCTCCCCCTCGCCGCGGCGCTCGCCGCCCTGCTCGCCGCCGCGCCGGCCTGCGCCAAGGGCGCGGTGGGCGAGGCCGCCCCGGCCTTCGCCCTCCCCGACCTGCCCGGCAAGACGCACAACCTCTCCGATTACGCCGGCAAGGTCGTGGTGCTCGAGTGGATCAACCCCAACTGCCCGTTTTCCGCCCGCCACGCCCGCGAGAAGACGATGAGCGAGCTGGCGCAGCGCCACGGGCGGGTCGTCTGGCTGGCGATCAACAGCACCAGCGCGAGCCATTCCAACTACCTCGAGCCGGCCGAGCACCTGGCCTGGAACCGGGACAACGGCATCGACTACGCCGTGCTCTACGACCCCAAGGGAACGGTCGGTCACGCCTACGGCGCCAAGACGACGCCGCACATGTACATCGTCGACGAGCAGGGGAAGATCGCCTACAACGGCGCGATCGACGACGACCCCAGCGGCCGCAAGGCGAAGGAGCAGCGGATGAACTACGTCGACCTCGGCTTGACCGCCGAGGAGGCGGGCCGGCAGCCCGATCCGGCGGCGACCAAGCCCTACGGCTGCAGCGTCAAGTACTAGCTCCGCCGCAACGCACGGGGCCGCGCCTGCGGCCCCGTGCCTGACCTTCCTACCCGCTGCGCTTCGTTTTTCTCTCGACTCACCGCTTATTGCAACCCTTCGATTGGACACCCGTGGCAGGGGGCGGTACAATGTGAAAGTTTTTCCTGGCCAGGGAAATCGCATGTTTTCTTGAGGTTGGACCGTGTGGGTCCAGCACGGGCGGCAAAGTGTTCTTTGAACATAAAAACGTCTGGTACGGAGATCATCATGCCGACACAAGACGAAGTGTTCGCCAGCATCATCAGCGCGGTCGAAGCCGGGGCCAAGAGCGAGGACAAGGAGCTCGAGCAGAGCGCCAGGGACGCGCTCACCGAGCGCTATTTCGGATGGATCGTCAAGCCGGGAAAGACCAAGGAGGGGAAGCCCGTGGAGACACCGCAGGAGGTGTGGGACGGGCCGCCGGGCGCGCTGCTGCGGGAGAAGTTCGAAGCCATCGGCCGGCGGGCGGCCCAGGAGTCCGCGCCGGATCAGAAGGTGGGCGGCGAGCGGACGCGCGGCGCCGCGGACCGGGTGCAGGCCGACTCCGACTGTCCCTGGTGCCGCTGATCCATTCGATCGTCGCAGTCTGAACGAGAGTTCTTTTCTTCGGCTGAGAGCGCGTAAACTCGCGCCGGTTTGACCCCCAGGTCCTGGCTCCGCGCGCTGTTGGTCGTCTCCGCCTTGCAGGTGGTGGGCGCGGTGGCGGGGCTCGCCTTCGGCGACCCCGCCGCCGTCCGCTTCGCGTTCCAGGGGCTCATCCACGCGCGCCCGATCCACATGCTCATCCTAACGGCGCTGGCGGCGGCGGGTGCGCTGCTGCTCGTCACCGGCCGCCACGACCGCCGCGCCGCCCACCTCGGCACCTTCTTCCTCCTCCTCGCGAACCCCTACACCAGCCGCTGGCTGCTGGTCCTGGTCGGCTCGGCCCCGCGCGCCGTCGCCGAGCCGGCGCTCGTCCTGCGCAGCCTGCACGTGGACTCCTTCTTCCCGTACTTCTTCTGGCTCTTCGCGCGCGACTTCCCGCGCACCGCGGCCTCCTACCGGATGCGCCGGTGGCTGCGCTGGGCCACGCAGGGAGCGCTCGCCCTCGGCATCGCGCTCTTCGCCTGGCAGGTGGTGCGGCTGGCGCGAGCGCTCGGCGGTCTCTCCGGCGCCGAGGACCTCGCCGCCGCGGCGCCCGCCAAGCCGAGCTACGAGCACTACATCCCGCTGATGGTGGCGACGATCCTCGGCCTCGCCACGCTCTTCTGGAAGGCGCGCAGAGCCACCGGCAACGAGCGCCGCCGCGCCGTCCTCTTCGCCGCCGCGATCGCGCTCGCCCTGCTGCCGGTCTTCCTGCACATCGTCCTCTTCAAGTTCCTCGACCCGCAGGCCGTCGGGCCGGTGCGGGCGGCGTTCGTCGTCGCCTGCTTCCTCTCCCTCCCCTTCACCACCGCCTACGCCGTGCTGGTGCACAAGGTGCTCAACGTCAAGCTCCTGGCCCGCCGCGCCGTCCAGTACGCGCTGGCGCGCGGCACGGCGCTGGTGCTGATCTTCCTGCCGCTCGCCGCCCTCTTTTTCTACTTCTACCTGCACAGCGAGGAGCCGCTGCGGGAGTCGATGACGGGCAACCGCCTCCTTCTCGTCCTCTGCTCGCTGGCCGGCGTCGCGGCCCTCGTTTACGGCGCGCAGATCCTCGACGCCATCGACCGCCGCTTCTTCCGCGAGCAGTTCAACGCGCGCAAGATCCTCACCCTCCTGGTCGACCGCATCCGCGGCCTGCACGACGCCAAGGAGGTGGGCGAGCTGATCTGCCGCGAGCTGGACCGCGCCCTCCACCTCGAAACCTGCTCGGTGCTGGTCGAGGAGCCGCGCACGGCCTACTTCGTCGACCCCCACGGCCGCGGGCGCAAGCTCGACGCCACCTCGCAACTCGGCCTGCTGGTCGCCGAGAGCGTCGAGCCGCTGGAGACCGACCTCGAGGAGCCCGCCGCCGCGGCGAGCCGCCTCCCCGAGGGCGACCGCCGGTGGCTGGCCGAGAACCGGGTGCGCCTGATCGCCCCGATCCCGGCGCGGGACGGCACCCTCCTCGGGGCGATCGTCCTCGGCGCCAAGAAGAGCGGCCTTCCCTTCCTCAAAGAGGACAAGCGGCTGTTGCGCGACATCGCCCATTCGGCGGCGATGGGGCTCGAGCTGCCGCCGCCGCCGCCGGCCGCCGCGCCGGTCGGCGAGAACGGGCGCGAGTGTCCGAAGTGCGGCCGGGTCTTCCTCCCCCATACCGTCTTCTGCAGCCACGACAGCCGGCGGCTCGAGGAGGCGCACGTCCCCTACGTCCTGCCGCCCAACAAGTTCCGCTTCGAGCGGCGGATCGGCGTCGGCGGCATGGGGCTGGTCTACCGTGCCTGCGACCTCTCGCTCGGGCGCACGGTGGCGATCAAGACGCTGCGCCGCGTCTCCCCCGATCACGCACTCCGCCTGCGGCGCGAAGCGCGCGCCGCCGCCAAGGTCGTGCACCCGCACCTGGCCGGGATCTACGGCGTGGACACCTGGCAGGGGACCCCGATGCTGATCCTCGAGCTGCTCGAAGGCGGCACGCTGGGGCAGCGGATCGAGCAGGGGGGCCTGGCGCCGGGCGAGACCGTGGAGCTGGGCATCGCCATGGCCGGCGCGCTCGAGCACCTCCACGCCGCCGACATCCTGCACCGCGACGTCAAGCCCAACAACATCGGCTTCACCAAGGACGGCGTGCCCAAGCTGATGGACTTCGGCATCGCCCGGATGACGCTCGACACGCGCACCGACGACAGCTCCTCGTCCGGCCCCTCGGCCGACTGGCCGGAGGTCGCCGAGCAGGCTGCCACCTGGATCTGGGGGGAGCCGGACAACCCGGAGAGCCCCACCCGCCAGCTCGTCGGCACCCTCTCCTACCTCTCCCCCGAGGCGCTGCAAGGAGAGCCGGCGTCGCCGGCTTTCGACCTCTGGGGCCTCTGCGTCGTCCTCTACGAGTGCTTGATCGGGCGCAAGCTCTTCCGCGGCGAGGACGTCAAGCAGGTGATGGCGCGCATCCTCCTGGGGCGGGTGCCGGAGCTGACCGACGCGCGGCCCGACGCACCCGAGCCGCTCGCCCGCTTCTTCCGCGCCGCCCTGCACCGCGACGGCAACCGCCGGCCCGCCGACGCGGCGGCGCTACGGGCGCGGCTGACGGGGGTGCGGAGCGAGCTCGCGACCTAGGCGCGAGCGTTAGAACGGCCCGCCCAGCTCGGTCATCACCGGCTTGGTCTTGGTCGCCAGCCCGACGCCGTCCCCGAGCGGCAGCACGACGGCCCGGAGCTGCGGGTGGATCATCAGGTACGGGTTGAAGGCGCGGAGGGCCGCGGCGTCCGGGTCGTCCTCCCCCTCGTCGGACGGCTCCGCCACCTCGCCCCCCCAGAGCAGGTTGTCGATCACCACCATGCCACCGACGCGCAGGCGCGGCAGCAGCAGGTCGAGGCAGCGCCGGTACTCGGTCTTGAGCGCGTCGAGGTAGGCGAGGTCGATCCCCGCCGGCAGGCGCGGCAGGACGTCGAGCGCCGCCCCTTCCACCAGCTCCACCCGCTCGGCGACGCCGGCCCGCTCGAGGAACGCGCGGGCGCGGGCGAGGCGCGCCGCGTCGGGGTCGATCGTCACCACCCGCGCCTCCGGCGCGCCGCGCGCCAGGCAGAGGGTGCCGTAGCCGATCGCGGTCCCCACCTCGACGATGGCGCGCGCCCCGGTGGCGCGCGCCAGGACCTCCAGGAGGCGCCCGACTTCGGGGTCGGAGATCGGCACCCCCTCGCGCGCCGCCTCGGCCTCCATCTCGGCGAGGAGAGGATCGCGCGGCGGCAGCAGGCGCTCGAGGTACTCCTCCTGCGGCAGGCGGAGGATACGGCCGCGGGAGCGCTTCATGCCTGTATCATGCCGCTCATGTCGTCGTCCCTCGCGCGCATGCTCCTAGGCATCTGTCTGCTCGCCGCCGCGGCCGCCGGCGCCCAGCCGCCGGCCCCCGCCCCGCCCCCCTCGCCGCTGGCGCTCGACGAAGTGGCGATCGAGCCGGCCGCGCCGGCCGCCGACACCCTCTGCAAGCTGCGGGTCAAGGTCAGGAACGGCGGCGACCGGGTCGCCTCGCGCCTCGCCTTCGAGGTCAAGCTCAACGGCCAAGCGCTCCCCGTCTACGCCAACCAGCTCTATCTCCAGAACCTCCCCCCAGGACAGGTCTCCGAGGTCCGGCTCTACAACTTCTGGACCACCGAGAGCGGCCGCCCCGCGCCGGCGGACGGCAAGCTCACGGTCGAGGTCGCGCTCAAAGAAGCCACCTGGGTCGAGGTCAAGATGGAGGAGGGGGTCGAGGTCTCGCGCCCCCTCGGCCCGGTGCCGGGGCTGCCGGTGGCCAAGAGCTTCACCCTCCAGCTCGCGAAGAAGCCCTAAGGGGCCGCCGCGCCGGGCACCGGCGCCCAGGCCAGCCCTTCGAGGGCCACCATGTGGCGGTGCGGCGAGCCCGCGCTCTCCAAGGCGAAGTTGCCGTCGAAGCGAACCTCGCACGGGGCAGCGCCCTCCCGCACCGGCAAGCGCACTTCGTGCGGCCCGGGGCCGGTGATGCCGATCTCTTCGCCGCCGCAGGTCGAGGAGACGACGAGCCCCGGGGCCGCGGCGCCCGGCTCCAGCACCAGCCTCTCCCCCGCTCCGGTCCCCTCCGGGATGCGGAGCACCACCCACAGCTCCCCCGCCCCCGGCGCCGAGCGCACTTCCAGCGCGCCGTCGGCGGTCAGCCAGCGCCGCGCCAGCATTTGCACGTCCGCGCCCGCCTCGATCGGCAGCCACTTGCCGGCGAAGAAGAAGGCCGGCACGCCCTCGCCGGGCGGCGGCACCTCGACCTCGGCGACGGCGTACTCGCGCTTGCCGACCTCCTTGCCCGCCGTTTCCAGCGGCCAGCGCCGGCCGCCGGCCTGGTAGAGCCCGACCGTCAGTTGGTAGCGGCCGGCGGGCAGGGGCTCGCCGAGGGCCGACTGGTAGAGCTCCACCTCGTAGCGCACCGGCCTGCCGGAGCGCCAACGCTGCGGGAAGGGGTGGTCGAAGGTTCGGAGGACGATGCCGGGGCGTTCCAGGAGGTGGACGAAGACGAGCGGCGCCCCCTCCCTCTCGCGGCCGTACAGCTCACGCGCCGGCGTCCAGGTGAGGACGAGCGGCCGGACGCCGCCATGGGGCAGGCGGAGGCGCGTCGGCGTCACCTCCAGCCGGCCGGCGGCGGGGTCCTCCCCACCGCAGCCGGCGAGGGCCGCGGCGAGAGCCAGCGCGGGCGCGAGGCGCCGAGGTCGCATCGGGATGGCGCAGAAGCTAGCGGCGGGCCGGCGGGCTGTCAAGGAGCGGCCGGCCGGTAGGTGGCGGCGCAGTCCAGTCCCTCCCAGACGGTCACCGCGGCGAGCGGCGCGCCGGGGAGGCGAGCGGCCAGCTCGCCGTGGAACCAGGCGGCGATCCGCTCGGTCGTGGGGCTCTCGCCGGCGAAGGCGGGCAGGGCGTTGAGGTCGCGGTGGTCGAGCGCGGCGGCGAGGGCGTCGAGCGCGCCCTTGACCGCCACGAAGTCGTAGGCCATCCCTTCGCCGTCCAGCCCTTCGGTCTCGAGCACCGCCTCGACGCGCCAGGAGTGGCCGTGGACCGGCTCGGGAGCGCCGCGGTAGGACGTCAAGTGATGGGCGGCCTCGAAGCGGGCGCGGACGGTGAGCGTGTAGACCGGTGGCATCAGGGCCCTCCCGCCAAGAGCTGCTCGACTCGAGCGATCACCATCTCTAATGCCGCTCTGTTTTCTCCCCCTTCCGGAATGATGATGTCCGCCCACCGCTTCGACGGCTCAACAAATTCCAGATGCATCGGCCGCACGGTCTCGGCGTACTGGCGCAGCACGTCGTCCACCGCCCGGCCGCGCTCGGACATGTCGCGCCTGAGACGCCGGATCAGCCGCAGGTCGGGGTCGGTGTCGACGAAGATCTTGAAGTCGAGGAGAGCGCGCAGCTCCGGCTCGACGAAGAGGAGGATGCCTTCGAGCAGCACCACCGGCCGTGGCTCGACGCGGCGGGTGCGCACCGTGCGGCGGTGGCGGACGAAGTCGTAGATCGGCACCTCGACCGCCCGCCCCTCCTTGAGCGCCGCGACGTGCGCGACGAGCAGGGCGTCGTCGAGCGCGTCCGGGTGGTCGAAGTTGTGGCGCAGGAGCTGGGCGTCGCTCCGCCACTCGATGTCGCGGTAGTAGCTGTCCTGCTCGAGGAAGGCGATGCGCTCGCGGCCGACGGTCTCGAGGATGGTGCGCGCGACCGTCGTCTTGCCGGAGCCACTGCCGCCGGCGACCCCGAGCACGCAGGGGCGCGGTGCGTCGGGGAGGGCGGACATCCGCGCGATTCTAGTCGGAGGCGGAAGGAAGGGCCGGGGCGGAGGAGGGAGACTCCGCCCCGGGTTGCGGAGGAAGGAACCTTGGCGGGACCTTCGGCCTCGCGGCCGCGAGGGCGGGGACTCACGCCGGCCCGTCCTCGCCGGGAAGGGATTCCATGAACTGTGCCAGGGCCCGGCGGCGATGGTAAGTCGTTGCACGGCCGTGATTTCGCGGTCCACCGCGCCGGCGTGCGCCGCGCCGCGCGTCCCCCGCGGTGGACGGGCGCGTTGCCTGCGCGGGTCACACCAGCCGGCTGACGATCGAGATCTCCGAGGTCAGCGTGCGGTGGACCGGGCAGCGGTCGGCGATCTCGAGCAGGCGCTGCCGCTGCTCGGGCGCGAGCTGGCCGAGCAGCTCGATGTCGCGCTCGATGCGGTCCACCTTCCCCTCCTTGGTCTCGCAGGCGGCGCAGTCGGCGGCGTGGATCCTGCCGTGGCGCAGGCGCACCCGCACCCCTTCGAGCGGCAGCCCCTTGCGCTCGGCGTAGAGGCGGAGGGTCATGCCGGTGCAGGCGCCGAGGGCGGCGACCAGGAGGTCGTAGGGGGTGGGACCGGTGTCGGTGCCCCCCGCTGCTTCCGGCTCGTCGGCGCGCAAGCGGTGGCGGCGGGCGACGATCCGCTGCGCCAGGCCGCGCGGCCCGGCGACGACCAGCACCCCTTCCTGCGCGCCGGCGTCCACGCCCGGGCCCTCCTCCTCCACCTCGACGTAGCGCGCCGCCCAGGCGGCCAGCACCTCGCCGGCGTAGCGGGCGTCGCGCGCGCGGGACAGGGCGTGGTCGGCGTTGTCGAGCGAGACGAAGCTCTTCGGCTGCTTGGCGGCGTCGAGGAGGCGCCAGGCGTTCTCGATCGCCACCGCCTCGTCGAGCGGCGAGTGGAAAACGAGGAGCGGGCGGTGGAGCTCGGCGGCGACGGCGCGCAGGGCCTCCAACGGGAGCTCCGGCGTCGCGCTGGGTGCGCCGAGCGTGGCGACGGCGACGACTTCCGGCAGCTCCCGCGTCGCGGCGAGCGCCGCCGCGCTGGCGGCGCCGTGGCCGACCAGCAGCAGGGCCGGCGCGCGCAGCTCGCCGCGGAGCGCCGCCGCGGCGGCGAGGAGGTCGCTCGGTCCCGCGGCCTCGACGCGCCGCACGGCGATCCCGCGCTCGGCCAGGGCCGCTCCGATCCAGCCGGCGGCCTCGGGGTGGAGCGTGCCGCCCGGCTCGTAGGCGAAGAGGGCGTAGGCGGTGGCGGAGGGCGGCTCGTCGCGTCGCATACGGCGATCCTAGCCGCAGCCTCCGCTTGACCCGCCGGGCTCGCGGGCGTAGCCTCGGACTTCATTCCAGGGATTGCAGGGGCGCTGAAGTTGGGCGCTCGGCGCCCCCGCCGGGGGGGCTGCGATGACGACCAGGGGCAAGCAGGCGGCGCGGCGGGCCGTCTCGGTGCTGCCGGGGGACGGGCTGGGCTACATCGTCCTCTACGGCACGTCGAACAAAGTCCATCTCACCCACGCGCAAGCCCAGCAGGCGATGAGGGCCCATCACCTGGAAGCGGGCTACCTCCGCCAACCCACCGCCAAGACCGCCTTCGCCCGCGCCGCCCAGGCGGTCGAACAGACGGCCCCGGACAAGTTCGCGCGGCCGCTCGTCGAGACGCCGCAAAAGAAAGTGGTGGTCATCATCCGCGAGAAGCTCAGGCCCGCCACGGAGCAGCTGAACTTCACCGAGGAGACCCGGGGCGAGCTGCAGAAGGCCAGCAAGACTGTCACCGCCACCGGTGTCGACGCCGCCCTGCTCGAGGAGCGGTACGATCACTTCTACCATTCCGTCACCGGCGACGACGTGCGCCAGATGGCCCGCAAAGTGGTCGAGGACTCACACGGG
>DASWHY010000179.1:0-2886 GCA_036397955.1 Thermoanaerobaculia bacterium
GTGGGTCGAGCTGGCCGGCGACGGGCGCTTCGCCTGGCGCGAGGACGAGCTCTCCGATCCGGCGCTCGCCGCTCTCCTCGGCGACGTTCCGCTCGCACCCGGTCAGATCGCGGACCTCTCGCCGCAGTGGGCGCCGCTCTACGGCGCTCTCGCCCGCCGCCTCGGCCGCGGGCTCATCGTCACCTGCGACTACGGTTTCCCGCGCCCGCAACTCCTCGACCCGCGCGTCCGCCGCCACGGCACGCTCGCCTGCTATCGCCGCCAGACCGTCCACCGCGATCCCTTCGCCGACGTCGGCGCTCAGGACCTGACGGCCCACGTCGATTTCACCGCGCTCATCCAGGCCGGCGAGGCCGCCGGGCTCGCCACCTTCGCCCTCACCCGCCAGGCCCTCTGGCTCACCGCCTGCGGCGTTTTCGAGGACCTTGATGATGCCCCCGCCGCCACCCGGCAGGAGGCGATCGCGCTCCTCGACGGCGAGGGGATGGGCGAAGAGACTCGCGTCCTGATCCAAGCCCGCGGCCTCGCGCCGGAGCGCGTCCTGGACCGCCGTTTCTTTCCTTGAGGGCAGCCGGTCGCCTAGAATCGCCCCGCTTTGCAGAACTACCTTCCCATCCTGGTTTTCACCGTCATCGCCGCCCTCTTCCTGGTCGTCACCCTCCTCGCCGCGCGCCTCCTCCGCCGCGCCGCCAGCCCGACGACCAACCTCGACCCTTACGAGTGCGGCAACGAGCCGGAGACCTTCGCCCACGACCACCGCTTCTCGATCCGCTACTACCTGATCGCCGTCCTCTTCGTCATCTTCGACGTCGAGACCATCTTCCTCTACCCGTGGGCGATCCTCTTCGACCAGCTCGCGCTCTTCGGCTTCATCGAGATGGTGGTCTTCCTCGCCATCCTGGTCGTCGGCTACGTCTACGTCTGGAACCGCGGAGCGCTCAATTGGGCCTGACCGACAGCCCCAACATCCTCACCACGACCTACGACAAGGTCTTCAACTGGGCGCGGCGCTCGGCGATCTGGCCGATGCAGTTCGGCCTCGCCTGCTGTGCCATCGAGATGATGGCGGTGCTCGACCCGCGCCACGACATGTCGCGCTTCGGCGCCGAAGTGTTCCGCGCCACGCCGCGGCAGAGCGACCTGATGATCGTCGCCGGCACCGTCACCGAGAAGATGGCCCCCATCGTGCGCCGCCTCTGGGACCAGATGCCGGAGCCCAAGTGGGCGATGGCGATGGGCGCCTGCGCCACCTGCGGCGGGCCGTACCGCACCTACGCCGTGACCCAGGGGGTGGACCGGGTGATCCCGGTGGACGTCTACGTGCCCGGCTGCCCGCCGCGCCCCGAGGCGCTGATGTGGGGGCTCCTCCACCTGCAGCGCAAGATCGACCGCATGAGCGTGGTGAAGCGCGCGACGGCATGAGCGAACCGACGCCCGACAAGCCCGTCCCGCCCAAGAAGCCGGCGCACGAAGAGGACCCCAACAAGCCGGCCTGGGAGAAGGACCCGGTCGCGCCCGAGTGGCAGGACGCGGCGGACGACCCGCTCGCCGCGGCGCTGCGCGAGGAGCATGGCGAGGCGATCCAATCCGCCCGCCGCTTCGCCGGCGACCTGACGCTCGCCGTGGGCCGCGAGGCGGTGGCGCGCGTCGCCGCCTCCCTCAAGGCGAAGCACGGCTACACCTACCTGGTGGACGTCTGCGGCGCCGACTTCCCGCAGCGCACGCCGCGCTTCGACGTCGTCTACCACCTCTACGCCTTCGCCACCAACCGGCGGGTGCGCCTCAAGGTCGGCGCCGGCGAGGGAGAAGAGGTCCCTAGCCTGACGACGGTCTTCCGCGCCGCCAACTGGCCGGAGCGGGAGGTCTACGACATGTACGGCGTGCGCTTCGCCGGCCACCCGGACATGACTCGCATCCTCCTCTGGGAGGGCTTCAACGGCTACCCGCTGCGCAAGGACTTCCCGGTGGAGGGGATCGACACCGGCTCGGCGATCTACCCCGAGTACTACGAGCCGAGCGCCGGCCCGGTGGCCGGTGCCGGCACGGGTTGGAAGCCGGCCAAGCCGCCGGAGGCGGCGCCAAAAACAACCGCGCCGGAGGCGGACGCGAAGCCGTGACGGAGCCGGTGCGTAATCTCTCTCCCGACGCCCTCTTCGCCGCCGGCGAGGAGATGGAGCTCAACTTCGGGCCGCAGCACCCTTCGACCCACGGCGTCCTGCGCCTGAAGCTCAAGGTGGACGGCGAGCGGATCGTCGACTGCTACCCGATCATCGGCTACCTCCACCGCGGCACCGAGAAGCTCTTCGAGCTGCATCCCTACTTCCAGAACGTGCCGCACACCGACCGCATGGACTACGTGGCGGCGGCCACCAACAACCTGGCCTACGTCGGGGCGGTCGAGAAGCTGGTGGGCATCACGGTGCCGCCGCGGGCGCGCACCATCCGCACCATCCTGGCCGAGCTGCAGCGCATCTCCTCGCACCTCCTCTGGCTCGCCACCCACGCCATCGACATCGGCGCCATGACGCCGTTCTTCTACTGCTTCCGCGAGCGCGAGCAGGTCCTCGACCTCTTCGAGCTCTACTGCGGCGCGCGGCTGACCCTCAACTGCATGCGCCCGGGCGGCCTGCCGATGGACCTGCCGGTCGGCTGGACCGACCGCTGCCGCGCCTTCGTCGAGATCTTCCCGGCGAAGGTGGACGAGTACGAGGGGCTGCTCACCGACAACCGGATCTGGAAGCGGCGGACGGTGGGGATCGGCGTCCTCGACGCGCAGACGGCGATCGACTACGGCATCACCGGCCCGATGCTGCGCGGCAGCGGCGTCGCTTGGGACCTGCGCAAGGCGATGCCCTACGAGGCCTACGGCGAGGTCGAGTTCGACGT
>DASWHY010000180.1:0-1860 GCA_036397955.1 Thermoanaerobaculia bacterium
GCCCATGCCGGTGGCCCGCATCACCTTCACCCGCATGTGACCGGCGCTACATCCGGCAGGTGCTCCCCCCGGCGGCCGGCACGTAGCCCTGCTCGACGTAGTCCTTGACCATGCGGTCGGCGTTGTAGCGCCAGGCCAGGGTCTGGATGGCGCGCTTGACGCGGGCGATCCAGCCGCGGGGGATCCCTTCCTCGTCGCGCGCGTAGTAGAGCGGCACGACCTCCTGCTTCAGGACCGCGAGGAGCGCCTCGGCGTCGCGCCGGTCCTGGACCGCCGGGTCGGCGTGGACCTCGCCCCGGCCGATGGCGAAGCCGTTGGCGCCTTCGAAGGCCTCCGCCCACCAGCCGTCGAGGATCGAGACGTTGAGCCCGCCGTTCAGGATCACCTTCTGGCCGCTCGTGCCGCAGGCCTCCTGCGGCCGGCGCGGCGTGTTGAGCCAGGCGTCCACGCCCTGCACGAGCTGCCGGCCGACGTGCATCGTGTAGTTCTCGACGAAGACGATCCGCCCGGCGAAGCGCGGGTCCTGGCCGAGCTGCGCGACGCGCTGGGCGAGCTCCTTGCCGGCGCCGTCGGCGGGGTGCGCCTTGCCGGCGAAGATGATCTGCACCGGCCGGTCGGGGTCGCCGACCAGGCGCGCCAGGCGGTCCAGGTCGTGGAAGAGGATGTCGGCCCGCTTGTAGGTGGCGAAGCGCCGGGCGAAGCCCAGGGTCAGCGCCTCGGGGTCGAGCGGCCTGCCCGCCGGCAGCCCCAGCCGCTCCCAGCGCTCGGCGCGCCGCCGCTCGACGAAGGCGAAGAGGCGCGCCTTGAGCACCTGGTGAACCTCCCACAGCTCGGCGTCCGGCACCTTCTCGATCCCCCGCCAGAGGTCGGGGCGGGTGAGCGAGTCGGCCCAGGCCGGCGACAGGTAGTGCTCGTAGAGCTGCTGCATGTCGGCGGCGAGCCAGGTCTTGACGTGGATGCCGTTGGTGACGTGGCCGATCGGCACCTCCTCCTCGCTGCGCTCCGGCCAGAGGTGCCGCCACATGCGACGCGCCACCCCACCGTGGAGGGCCGAGACGCCGTTGGCCTTGCGCGACAGGTTGAGCGCCAGGACGGTGGGGCAGAAGGGGGAGGCGGAGTCGGCCGGGCGCTCGCGGCCGAGGGCGAGGAGCGCCTCGAGGTCGAGCCCCAGGCCGCGCGCCAGCCCCTCCAGGTGACGGCCCGCGAGCTCGGAGAGAAAGCGGTCGTGCCCCGCCTCGACCGGCGTGTGGGTGGTGAAGACGCTCGCCGCCGCCACCTCGCGCAGCGCGTCGGCGGCGGCGAGGCCCTGCCGCTCGACGATCTCGCGCGCCCGCTCGAGCAGAGCGAAGGCCGAGTGCCCTTCGTTCAAGTGCAGCACCGACGGCGACTGCCCCACCGCGCGCACCGCGCGGTAGCCGCCGACGCCCAAGAGCATCTCCTGCTGGATGCGGGTCTCCTGGTCGCCGCCGTAGAGGCGGGCGGTGAGCTCGCGGTCGGCGGGCGCGTTGGCGTCGTCGCGGGCGTCGAGGAGGAGGAGCTGGCTCCGCCCCACCCAGACCCGCCAGACGCGCAGCGCCACCTCCCGCCCCGGCAGCTCGACCGTCACCCGCACCGGCGCGCCGGCGGCGTCGGCCACCGCCTCGAGCGGCATCTCGTGCGGGGCGATCGGCTCGTAGCTGTCCTCCTGCCAGCCGGCGGCGTCGAGGTGCTGGTGGACGTAGCCCTCGTGGTAAAGGATCCCCACCCCCACGACCCCGATCCCGAGGTCGCTCATGCTCTTCAAGTGGTCGCCGGCGAGGACGCCGAGGCCGCCCGAGTAGATCGGCAGCGACTGGTGGATGCCGAACTCGGCCGAGAAGT
>DASWHY010000181.1:0-5377 GCA_036397955.1 Thermoanaerobaculia bacterium
CGGGTGGTGATCGAGGGGGTGGTGCCCGAGATCGACGGCGGGCGGTTTCCGATCAAGCGGGTGGTGGGGGACGCGGTCGTCGTCGGGGCGGACGTCTTCGCCGACGGCCACGACGCCCTCGCCTGCCGGCTGCTCTACCGCCGCGAGGCCGACGCGGCGTGGAGCGAGGCGCCGATGCAGGCGCTGGTCAACGACCGCTGGCACGGCGGCTTCCGGGTCGACGCGCTGGGGCGCTGGCGCTACACCCTCGTCGCCTGGGTCGATCCCTGGACCACCTGGCGGCGCGACCTGCAGAAGCGCCTCGCCGCGCGGCAGGACGTCACCATCGACCTGCGGATCGGCGCCGAGCTGGTGCGCGCCGCGGCGGAGCGCGCCGAGGGGGAGGCCGCCGCCGCGCTCGAGCAGGCGGCCGGCCACCTGGAGAACCCGCACGACCCCGGCGGCGACCTCGTCGGGCTGCCCGACTGGCTCGACGACCTGATGGAGCGCCACGCCGACCGCTCGCACGCCACGACCTACGCGCCCGAGCTCGCCGTCGTGGTGGACCGCGAGCGCGCCCGCTTCTCGGCCTGGTACGAGATGTTCCCGCGCTCCTGCGCCGGCGGCGCGGAGTCCCCCGACGAGCCGCAGCCCCACGCCACCTTCCGCGTCTGCGAGGAGCGCCTCCCCTACGTCGCCGGCATGGGCTTCGACGTCCTCTACCTGCCGCCCATCCACTCGATCGGCCGCAGCCACCGCAAGGGGAGGAACAACCACCCGGCGGCCGAGTCGGGGGAGATCGGCAGCCCCTGGGCGATCGGCTCCGAGGAGGGCGGGCACAAGGCCGTCCACCCCGACCTCGGCACGCTCGACGACTTCCGCCGCTTCGTGGCGCGCGCCGGCGAGCTGGGCCTCGAGGTGGCGCTGGACATCGCCTTCCAGTGCTCCCCCGACCACCCCTACGTGCGCGAGCACCCGGAGTGGTTCAAGCGGCGGCCGGACGGCACCATCCAGTACGCCGAGAACCCGCCCAAGAAGTACGAGGACATCGTCCCCTTCGACTTCGAGTGCGACGACTGGTGGGGCCTCTGGCAGGAGCTGCTGAGCGTCTTCACCTTCTGGATCGAGCAGGGGGTGCGGACCTTCCGCGTCGACAACCCGCACACCAAGCCGTTCGCCTTCTGGGAGTGGCTGATCGGCGAGGTCAAGGCGGCGCACCCGGAGGTGATCCTCCTCTCCGAGGCCTTCACCCGGCCGAAGCCGATGGTCCGGCTGGCCAAGCTCGGCTTCAGCCAGTCCTACACCTACTTCGCCTGGCGGACGACGAAGTGGGAGCTGGCGCAGTACTTCACCGAGCTGACGGCGACCGCGGTGCGCGAGTTCTTCCGCCCCAACGTCTGGCCCAACACCCCGGACATCCTGACCGAGCAGCTCCAGTTCGGCGGCCGGCCGGCGTTCCTGCAGCGGCTGGTGCTGGCCGGGACGCTGTCGGCGAGCTACGGCATCTACGGCCCGGCCTTCGAGCTCGGCGAGCACGCGGCGCGCGAGCGGGGGAGCGAGGAGTACCTGGACTCCGAGAAGTACCAGCTCCGGCGCTGGGACCTCGAGCGGCCGGGGAGCCTCGCCGAGGCGATCGCGCTCTTGAACCGCGTCCGGCGCGAGAACCCGGCGCTCCAGACGAACGAGGGGCTGCGGTTCCATCCCACGGACAACGAGCAGGTGCTCTGCTACAGCAAGGCGACGCCGGACCGCGGCAACGTCATCCTGGTGACCGTCAACCTCGACCCGCACCACGCGCAGGCCGCCTGGGTGGACCTGCCGCTCGGGGAGCTGGGGATCGAGGACCCGGCGCACCCCTTCCAAGTGCACGACCTGCTGACCGGCGCCCGCTACCTCTGGCACGGCCCGCGCAACTTCGTGCACCTCGACCCGCACGGCGTGCCGGCGCACGTCTTCCGCCTGCGCCACCGCATCCGGTCGGAACACGACTTCGACTATTTCGTCTAGCCTTTCCACCCGGTGCCCTTGGTGAACGCCGACGATCCCCTCTGGTACAAAGATGCGGTCATCTACCAGATTCACGTCCGCGCCTACTCCGACGCGGACGGCGACGGGATGGGGGACTTCGCCGGGCTGACCGCCAAGCTCGACTACCTCCAGGAGCTGGGAGTGACGGCGCTCTGGCTGCTGCCCTTCTACCCCTCACCCTGGCGCGACGACGGCTACGACATCGCCGACTACACCAGCGTCCACCCCGCCTACGGCACGCTCAAGGACTTCCGCGCCTTCCTGCGCGAGGCGCAGCGGCGCGGCCTGCGCGTCATCACCGAGCTGGTCATCAACCACACCTCCGACCAGCACCCCTGGTTCCAGCGCGCCCGCCGCGCCGAGCCGGGCAGCGCGGCGCGCGAGTTCTACGTCTGGAGCGACACCCCCGAGCGCTACCGCGAGGCGCGGATCATCTTCAAGGACTTCGAGACCTCCAACTGGAGCTGGGACCCGGTGGCGCGGGCCTACTACTGGCACCGCTTCTACTCCCACCAGCCCGACCTCAACTTCGAGAACGAGCGGGTGCACAAGGCCGTCCTCCAGGCGCTCGACTTCTGGATGGAGATGGGTGTGGACGGCCTCCGCCTCGACGCCATCCCCTATCTCTTCGAGGCGGAGGGAACGAACTGCGAGAACCTGCCCGAGACCCACCAGTTCCTGAAGAAGCTGCGCGCCCACGTCGACGCCCACCACCACGGCCGCATGCTGCTGGCCGAGGCCAACCAGTGGCCGGAGGACGCCATCGCCTACTTCGGCGACGGCGACGAGTGCCACATGGCCTTCCACTTCCCGGTGATGCCGCGGCTCTACATGGCGGTGCGGATGGAGGACCGCTTCCCGGTCATCGACATCCTGGAGCAGATGCCGGCGATCCCCGAGAGCTGCCAGTGGGCGGTCTTCCTGCGCAACCACGACGAGCTGACGCTCGAGATGGTGACCGACGAGGACCGCGACTACATGTACCGGGTCTACGCCCAGGACCCGCGGGCGCGGATCAACCTGGGGATCCGCCGCCGGCTGGCGCCTCTGCTGGGCAACGACCGCCGGCGCATCGAGCTGATGAACGGCCTGCTTTTCTCGCTCCCCGGCTCGCCGGTCGTCTACTACGGCGACGAGATCGGCATGGGCGACAACTTCTATTTGGGCGACAGGAACGGCGTGCGCACGCCGATGCAGTGGAGCGGCGACCGCAACGCCGGCTTCTCGCGCGCCAACCCGCAGAAGCTCTACCTGCCGGTGATCATCGACCCCGAGTACCACTTCGAGGCGGTCAACGTCGAGGCGCAGCAGGGCAACCCGCACTCGCTGCTCTGGTGGATGCGGCGCCTCGTCGCGCTGCGCAAGCGCTACCGCGCCTTCAGCCGCGGCACGATCGAGTTCCTGCACCCGGCCAACCACCGCGTCCTCGCCTTCGTCCGCCGCTACGACGGGGAGCGCATCCTGGTGGTGGCGAACCTTTCGCGCTTCGCGCAGCACGCCGAGCTCGACCTCTCGCTCTTCGCCGGCTCGACGCCGGTCGAGCTCTTCGGCCGCAACCGCTTCCCGGAGATCGGCGGCCGTCCCTATCCGTTCACCCTCGGGCCGCACACCTTCCTCTGGTTCGCCCTCGAGCTGGCCGCGGAGGGCGGCGGCGCGGGGCGCGGAGCGGGGCGCGAGGAGGAGGCGCCGGTGCTGGCGGTCGCGGGGAGCTGGACGGAGCTGCTGGACGGCCCGGCGCGCGAGTCCTTCGAGGCGGTGCTGCCCGAGCTGCTGCGCGGCCGCCGCTGGTTCGGCGGCAAGGCGCGGACGGTGCGCCACGTCGAGGTCGTCGAGGCGGTGGCGGTCGGCGGCGAGGGCGACGGCGCCGAGGCCTGGATCGCCCTCGTCCACGTCGATTACACCGAGGGGGAGGCCGAGACCTACGCGCTGCCGCTGGCGCTCGAGCGCCGGCGCCGGCCGGAGCCGGAGGCGGTGCTGGCGCGGGTGGAGTCGCAGGCGGAGGGCTCGGGCGTCCTCGTCGACGCGGTCTGGGACCGGGCCTTCGGCCGGCGCCTGCTCGAGGCGATGGCCCGCCGGCGCAAGCTGCGCGGCCGCGAGCTGGAGATCGCCGCCTGGACGACGGCCGGCTTTCGCGAGCGCGGCGAGGCCATCCCGCCGGAGCCGGCGCCCCTCGGCGTCGAGCAGAGCAACAGCTCGATCCGCTACGGCGACCGCTGGGTGCTGAAGCTCTTCCGGCGCCTCGAGCCGGGCATCAACCCAGACCTCGAGATCGGCCGCTTCCTGACCGAGAAGGCCAGCTTCCCCCACACGCCGCCGGTGCTGGGGGGGCTCGAGGTGCGGCCGGCGCGCGGCGAGACGATGACCTTGGGCGTCCTCCAGGGGTTCATCGAAAACGAAGGGGACGCCTGGAGCTTCACGCTCGACGCCCTGCGCCGCTTCTACGAGCGGGCGCTGACGCGCGCGGGGGAGCCGCCGGCCGAGGTGCACGCGCACGTCGTGGACGAGGCCGCCGCGGACCTGCCGCCCGAGGTCTACGAGGTCATGGGGACCTACCCCGCGACGGCGCGCCTGCTCGGGAAGCGGACGGCGGAGCTGCACCTCGCCCTGGCCTCGGCGCCGGACGATCCGGCGTTCGCCCCCGAGCCCTTCACGGCCCTCTACCAGCGCTCGCTCTACCAGTCGATGCGCGCGCTCGCCGGGCGGACCTTCCAGCTCCTGGCGCAGCGCGCCGACACCCTGCCGGAGGCGGAGCAGCAGGAGGCGGCGGCTCTCCTCGGCGCGCGCGAGGAGGTCTTCGCCCGCTTCCAGGCGCTGATCGAGCGTCGCGTCGAGACGGTGCGCATCCGCACCCACGGCGACTACCACCTCGGGCAGGTGCTCTACACCGGCAAGGACTTCGTGATCATCGACTTCGAGGGGGAGCCGGCGCGGCCGCTCTCCGAGCGGCGGCTCAAGCGCTCGCCGCTGCGCGACGTCGCCGGCATGCTCCGCTCCTTCCACTACGCGGCCGACGCCGCGCTCTACCAGGAGGCGGAGGTCGGGCTGGTGCCGGCGGGCCGCCGGCCGGTGCTGGAGGCCTGGGCGGAAACCTGGGTGCGCTGGGCCTCGGTCGCCTTCCTCCAGGCCTACCTGGCGACCGCGGCGGGCGCACCCTTCCTGCCCGCCGGGCGCGCGGAGCTGAAGCTTCTGCTCGACGCGTTCGTCCTCGAAAAGGCCATCTACGAGCTGGCCTACGAGCTGAACAACCGCCCCGGCTGGGTGGCGATCCCGCTGCACGGGATCCGGCGCTTGCTGGCGGCGGAGTAGGGCGTACCGCGGATGCCCGGATCGGACACACTGCGGGAGCTGGCGCGGCTCTACGGCGTCGAGA
>DASWHY010000182.1:0-3796 GCA_036397955.1 Thermoanaerobaculia bacterium
CTGGCGTGACCGCCGAGACCGCCGCGGTCGAGGCCTCCGGGCTCGAGTTCTCCTACCGCGACCGCCCGGCGCTGCGCGGCGTCTCCTTCACCGTGGCGCCGGGCGAGGTCTACGGCTTCCTCGGCCCCAACGGCGGCGGCAAGACGACCCTCTTCCGCATCCTCGCCACGCTGGCGCGCCCGGCGCGCGGCGCGCTGCGGGTCTTCGGCCACGACGCGGCGGCGGCGCCGGCGGCGGTGCGGCGCCTCCTCGGCGTCGTCTTCCAGGCGCCGAGCCTCGACGTCCAGCTCACGGTGCGCGAGAACCTGCTCCACCAGGGGTGGCTGCACGGCCTCGCCGGCGGCGAGCTGGCGCGGCGGGCCGGCGAGCAGCTCGCCCGCTTCGGCCTCGCCGAGCGGGCGGGGGAGCGCGCGGCGACCCTCTCGGGCGGCCTGCGCCGGCGGGTGGAGATCGCCAAGGCCCTCCTCCACGCGCCGCGGCTCCTGCTGCTCGACGAGCCGTCGAGCGGCCTCGACCCCGGCGCGCGGCGCGACCTCTGGGACGTCCTCGCCGGCCTGCGCGCCGCCGGCGTGACGGTGCTGCTGACCACCCACCACATGGACGAGGCGGACCGCTGCGACCGCTTGGCGCTCCTCGACGGCGGCGCCATCGTCGCCGAGGGCGCGCCGGCGGCGCTCAAGGAGGGGATCGGCGGCGACGTGGTGACCCTGGGCGCCGACGACCCGGACGGCCTGGCGGCGGAGCTCGCCGCCCGCTTCCCGGAGCTGGCGCCGCGCGTCGCCGACGGGCCCGGCGGCCGGCAGGTGCGCCTCGAGCGCGAGCGCGCCCACGAGCTGGTGCCGCGCCTGGCCGAGGCCTTCCCCGGCCGCCTCGCGGCGGTGACCGTGGCGCGGCCGACGCTGGAGGACGTCTTCCTCCAGCGCACCGGCCATCCGCTCTACGCGGAGGAGCGGCGGTGAGCGCGGTCGCGGCGGCCGGCGCGGCGCCGGCGGCGGGCCGCCCTTCGGCCCTCCTCGCCGCCGCCACCCTCGCGCGGCGCGAGGTCGTGCGCTTCTTCCGCCAGCCCTGGCGGATCGCCGGCGCCATCGGCTCGCCGCTCATCTTCTGGCTGCTCATCGGCAGCGGCCTCTCGAGCTCCTTCCGCCTTCCGGGCGGCCCGGCGGGCCTCGACTACCGGGAGTACTTCTTCCCCGGCACCGTGGCGCTGGTCGTCCTCTTCGCCGCCATCTTCGCCACCATCTCGACGATCGAGGACCGCAACCAGGGGTTCCTGCAGGGGGTGCTGGTGGCGCCGGTGCCGCGCGCCGCGATCGTCGGCGGCAAGGTGTTGGGCGGCGCCGCGCTCGCCTGGCTGCAGGGGCTGCCGTTTCTGGCGCTCGCGCCCTTCGCCGGCGTGGCGCTGACGTTGCGCTCGGCGCTCGCGGCGGCGGGCGTCCTCGCGCTCCTGGCGCTCGGCCTCGCCGGCATCGGTTTGGCGTTCGCGTGGCGGGTCGATTCGGTGCAGGGCTTCCACGCGGTGATGAACCTGCTGCTGGTGCCGATGTGGCTGCTCTCGGGAGCGTTCTTCCCGCTCGACGGCGCGCCGCGCTGGCTGGCGGTGCTGATGCGGTTCAACCCGATGACCTACGGCGTCGCGGCCCTCCGGCGCGCGCTCTACCCCGACGGCGCGCCGCTCGGGCCGGCGCTGCCGCCCTTCGGCATTGCGCTCGCCGCCACGGCGCTCGTGGCCGTCGCCGGCTTCCTCGCCGCGCTTTTCGCCAGCCGCGGCGCGAGGGTCGATTGACCGCCCCACCCGCGCCGACTTCGGCGCGCCGCTTCCAGCGGCTCGTCCTCTGGGGAGTCCTGGTGCTGGCGCTGGTGGGGATCGGCGGCGCGGCGCTCTGGAGCCGGCTGGCGGGCGGGGAAGAGGCCGCGCCGCCGCCGGTGCTCGGGCAGGTGCCGGACTTCGCGCTGACCAACCGCGACGGCCGGACGGTCACCCGCGCCGACCTCGCCGGCCGCCCCTGGGTGGCCGACTTCGTCTTCACCCGCTGCGCCCTGTCCTGCCCGCTGATGACGGAGCGGATGGCGGACCTGGGCCGCGGCAGGGAGGAACCGCCCTTCCGCCGCGTCAGCTTCACCGTCGACCCCGAGCACGACACGCCGGAGGTCCTGGCGCGCTACGCCGAGCGCTACGCCGCGCCGGACGACTGGCTCTTCCTGAGCGGCCCGGCCGCCAAGGTCTATCCCCTGGTACGGGAGGGCTTCCTCTTGGCCGTCGAGCCGTCGCCGCCGCCGGGCACGGCGTCGCCCCAGGAGCCGATCCTCCACAGCAACCGCTTCGTGCTCGTCGACCGCGAGGGGAAGATCCGGGGCTACTACGACGCCTTCGACGACGAGGCGATGGAGCGGCTGCGGGCGGACGTCGAGAGCCTGATGGCAATGTCATCCTGAGCGAAGCACCCCGCCCGATTCCTCGCTCCGCTCGGAATGACGACTGCCGGCGTGGAGGCCGGTCTCAGACCTTCGCGCCGTGCGCCACGAGCAGGTCCACCACCGCCTGCTGCCCGCCGGCCACGGCGTGGCGCACCAGCGGGATGCCGTGCGGGCCGCGCAGGTGGACGATCTGCGGATCGGCGGCCAGGAAGGCCTTGACGATCTCGATCCTGCCGAGCATGGCGGCGCAGAAGACGTCCATCCGCGCGCCCTTCCCCAGCAAGTACTCGGCGATCTCCCGGCTCCCCATGTGCGAGGCGCCGCCGAGGCCGGTCTCCCAGTCGCCGCCCCCCCAGTCCCAGGTGGCGTTGACCAGCGCCGGCTGCGGCTCGAGCATCTCCTGCGTCCGCTCGAGGTTGGCGTGTGCCGCGACCACGAACTGGCGCACCAGCTCCTTGTCGAGCGCCGGCCCGCGGTCCGGAACGGCCGGCGGCAGCGATTGGGCGAGCAGGATGCGAGGGGCAATGACGAGCGCGCCGGCCGCGGCCAACGCCCCACCCTGTAACAGCTCTCGACGTGTCGGATTCATGTCTCCAGCATACGGCCTGCGGGCCGCCGCCACGCCCACCAGAGCCAGAACGCCGCAATGAGCAGCAGGGCGAAGGCGATGGGCCCGTGCGGGGCGGCGTGGCTGACCTGCAGCTCCCAGCCGAAGGCGACGAGAAGGACGAGCGGCGGCCAGGGCGCCTTCTTCGCCGCGAGCAGGGCGCCGGCGGCGGCCAGCGCCGCGATGAACACCGCCCAGGAGCCGGTCTCGCTGATGAACGAGCCCACGCCGCCGACCCAGGGGTCGGTCCAGGTGGCGTCGAGGACCGCCGCCACCGCCTGGAGCTGGTCGGGCGGCAGCTTCATCGCCAGCGTGTGCTCGATGGTGCGCCCGAGACCGCTGCCGCCGATCGAGTCGAGCGCCGTGTAGTAGATGAGGAAGACGAACGCCGCGACGCGCGAGAGCCAAGCCAGGATCCCGGCCGGCCGCCGGTCGCTCGGACCGAAGCCGTCCACCAGCAGCCAGAGCCCGACCGCCACCAGCCCCATCAGCACCGTCTGGATCATGTGCAGCGTGAACCACCACCCCGGCCCGAAGTAGGCCAGCGCCCCGTGCTGCGGGCTGTAGGCCTCGGGCTGGGAGAGGTACGCGAACATCCCGGGGTCCGTCGTGAACCCCGCGGGGTGGAAGAGCTCGATGACCAGCAGGACGAGCGGCGCGAAGAAAAGGCACAGCCACCACAGGACCGACCTCCCGGTGCCTTCGGACATGGCGGGGACCTCCCTTAGATGCCTGAATACTACCTTTTCCCGGGTCCGACCCTTCACACGCCCG
>DASWHY010000183.1:0-6448 GCA_036397955.1 Thermoanaerobaculia bacterium
CTCCCGCGGCAGCGGCTCGCCGCCGCAGAAGAGGAGGCGGAGCGACCGGCAGTCTTCGAGCCCCGGCTGCTCCGCGAGCAGGCGCAGCAGCGAGGGCACGACCTGCAGGATGGTGATCCGCTCGCGCCGCAGGGTCTCGACCAGATAGGCGGCGTCCTGATGGCCGCCTGGGCGCGCCACGACCAGCGCCCCGCCGGCGAGCCAGGGGGCGTAGAACTCCCAGACCGAGGCGTCGAAGCTGAACGGGGTCTTCTGGAGGACCCGGTCCGCCGGTCCGAGGGCGAAGCGCCGCGCCAGCCAGAGCATGTGGTTGACGATGGCGGCGTGCGGCACCGCCACCCCCTTGGGGCGCCCGGTCGAGCCGGAGGTGTAGAGGACGTAGGCGAGGTTGCCGGGGACGGCGAGCGCCGCCGGCGCGGCGTCGGGCTCGCCGGCGAGCGCGGGCTCCTCGCGGTCGAGGCAGAGGACGGGCGCGCCGCCGGCGCCGGGGAGCGCCGGCAGCAGCCGCTCCGCGGTGAGGACGACCGCCGCCCTTGATTCGTCGAGCATGAAAGCCAGCCGCTCGCGCGGGTAGCCCGGGTCGAGCGGCAGGTACGCCGCCCCCGCCTTGAGCGCGGCGAGGAGGGCGACCGGCAGCTCGAGCGACCGCTCCAGGGCCACGGCGATGATCGCTTCGGGGCCGGCGCCGAGGCGGCGCAGCCGCTGCGCCAGACGGTTCGCGGCGCGGTCCAGCTCGCGGTAGGTGAGGGAGCTGCCGGCGAACGCCACCGCCTCCGCGCGCGGGGTGCGCGCCGCCTGCGCGGCGACCAGCTCGTGCAGGCAGCGGTGGTGCGGCGCGCTCACGTTAGGGACCCCGCGGGCTCCCGAGGAGCTTGCGGACCGCGTCGGCCAGCCGCTCGCCGTTGAGCCGCTGCGCGGCGGGGAGCCGCTTGTCGACGTGCATCACCGTGCTCGGCGCCGGCGGGCGCTCCCCCCAGCGCGCCTCCGGCTCGAAGAGCAGGAAGGTGTCCCAGGCCAGCTCGTCGGCGAGCCCCGCCGGCTCGCGCAGCCGCTCGGCCAGGGTGTGGACGCCGGTCCAGAAGTGGGCGACCCGCGGGTCGGGGAGCAGGGAGGTGACCGCGCGCGCGTCCGCCTCGGTCTCCGGACCGAGCATCGGCCCCCAGACGACGTACACCGCGAGCCGTGGATCGTCGATCCGTTCCATCAGGTATCGCTGCACCACCCGGGCGCTCGCCAGGCAGACCCCTCACGTCGGCGACAGCAGGATCACCAGCCGCACGCGGCCGGCGTCGCGCTCGAACGCGGCGGCCAGCTCGTCGCCGCCCGGCGCCAGCGGGTGGAGCGGCGGCCGCGGCGGCTCCGGACGCTCCATCCCGGCCGCGCCGGCGCGGGTCAGCTCGAAGGGGAAGCGATTCCGGTCGCCGTGGTAGAAGCCGACGAAGGTGCCGCGCAAGGTCTGCCCGCCCGCGTCCAGCTCGCCGTGGAAGTCGAAGGGCGCGTTCGGGCCGCGCGCCTCCGAGTCGCGCCGGAACTGGAGGAAGACGGACGGGCCCTCCTGGCGCGCTTCGGAGAGCGGGTAGAACTCCATCCGCTGGGTCGGCAGGTCGATCGTGCCCACCAGCCGCCCCGCGGCGTCGCGCGCCAGCTCGACCGAGAATTCGAGCTCGATCTCCGCCGGCTGGTAGAGGATCACGCCCCGCCAGAAGCCCTCGACGCTCGGCGCCGGCGGCGCGCCGCGGGCGGGCGCGGCGCTGACGGCGCAGGCGAGCGCCAGGACCGTTCCAGCGGCGCAGCGACCGAGGTTCGGCAGGGGGGAATCCTTTCGGCGGCCCGAGGCGCCGGGAAGGCGCCACGCGCACGAAAACCGGCCCGCGCGCGTTCCGACGCGCGCGCGCAGGTGCTCACTTGCCAGGGTGCGACCCTGCGAAGCGACCGGGACAGGGCCCGATTTGTCGAATGAAGCGCGGCGCGCGGGGGGACGGCTCAGGGCCTCGGGGCCGGTGCCGCGGGCTCCATCCCCGGCTGCGCGGGCGTCCTCCCCGCCTTCGCCCACGCCTCGGCGACCGTCTTCCGCACTTCGGCGAGGAGCGCCGGGGCGTCGTGGAGGACGCCGTCTTTGATCGTCCAGCGGACGCCGCCGACGCGGACCGGCCGGTTCTGGGCATCGAGCTTCAAGGCGCCGGTGCCGTAGAGGACCTTGAGATTGGCGAGGGGGTTCTCGGCGACGACGACGAGGTCTGCGCGCTTGCCGGGCTCGACGCTGCCGAGGTCGGCTTCGAGGCCCAGGGCGCGCGCGCCTTCGAGGGTGGCGGCGCGGATCACCTCCAGCGGGTGGAAGCCCGCCTCGCGCAGCAGCTCGAGCTCGCGCACGTAGGCGAAGCCGTGGAGGCTGTACATGAAGCCGGAGTCCGAGCCCACGGCCACCCGGCCGCCGCGGTTCTTGTAGGCGTTGAGGAACTCCATCCAGAGGCGATAGTTCCGCCCCCACTCCACCTCGTCCTCGGTCGTCCAGTAGAACCAGTGCGCGGCGTGGGCGGCGCGGTCAGGGGCGAAGGAGTCCCAGAGCGCCGGCAGGGTGTAGAGCGGGTGCCACTCCGCGGTGCGGGCGCGCATCAGGTCGCGGTTGGCCTCGTAGAGCGTCAAGGTGGGGACCAGCACCAGCCCCTCCGCGGCGAGCTCGGCGAGCACCGCGTTCCAGCGCTCGCTCCCCGGCGCCGCCGCCTGCTTCCAGAGCCGGCCGGCGGCGGCGAAGCGCTGCTGCTCCTCGTTGTAGTTGTAGTCGGGCGGGAAGTCCTGGAGGGTGCGGCCGTCGAGCAGCGCCTCGGGCAGGCCGTACCAGTGCTCGAGGATGTCGAGCCCCGCGCGCGCGGCGTCGAGGGCATTGGCGCGCGCCACCAGGAGCTGGTCGAGGTGCCCCGAGGTGCGGAGGCCGCGCTTCGCCGCCTCGTCGAGGGCGGCGGCGAGCACCCCCGGATCGAAGACCCGGAAGCGGACGCCGGCGGCGCCGACCCGCGCGGCCTCCGCCACCCAGCGGCGGGCGGCGGCCTCGTCGTGGATCGGGGGCGTGTCGCCGGAGCCGATGAGGCTGAAATAGAGGAAGGGGACGACGCGCGGCGCGGCGGCCGTCGCCTTCGCGGTTGTTGCCTCGAGCTCCAGGCAGTGCGGCAGGCCGCGGCCGCACATCGGCTCGCGGGCGGTGGTGACGCCGTGGGCCAGGAAGAGCTTGGCGGTGTAGTCGACGGGTTCGTGGAGGTGCCCGTAGAGGTCGATGAAGCCGGGCAGCACGTACATGCCGGCGAGGTCGAGCTCGCGGTCGCCGGGCTCGGCCTTCGGGCGGTCCTCGGGATCGATCGGCACGCCCGGCGCGCCGACGATCGCCACCTGGGCGATGCGCTCCTTCTCGATCACGATGTCCACCGGGCCGACGGCGGGGGCGCCGGTGCCGTCGATGAGGGTCGCGCCGCGGAGGATGAGGCGGGGGAAGGGGCCTTCGGCGGCGGTTGCCGGCCCCGGGAGGAGGGCGAGGAGGAGGAGCGCGGCGGCGCCGGCGGCGGGCCGCCTCATGGCGTCGCCCGCGGGCGGCGCTGGGCGGTGCGGGCGACGCGCTGGATCGCCGGCACCTCGCGCCGGCCTTCCCGGCGCGCGCTCTCGACCGCCGCCGCGAGTCCGGCGACGGTGGGCTCCTGAAAGAGGGCGCGGAGCGGCAGCTCGACCTCGAAGAGGCGCGACAGGCGCGAGACGACGCGCGTGGCGAGGAGGGAGTGGCCGCCCAGGTCGAAGAAGCGGTCGTGCCGCCCCACCCGCTCGAGCCCCAGCACCTCGGCCCAGACCGCGGCGATCTGCCGCTCGTCGTCGCTTGCCGGCGGCACGTAGGCGGCGCTCTCGACCGCCGCGGCGTCCGGCGCCGGTAGGGCCTTGCGGTCCAGCTTGCCGTTCGGGGTGAGCGGCAGCGCCGGCAAGAGGACGAAGGCCGAAGGGACCATGTAGTCGGGTACGCGCTTCGCGAGGTGGGCGCGCAGCTCCGAGACCTCGAGTTCCGCCTCCGTAGCGCCCGGCCTACGTGCCGGGCGTTCTTCAGCTTCGACGGGCGCGACGTAAGCGACGAGCCGTTTCTCGCCCGGTTGGTCCTCGCGCGCCAGCACCGCCGCCTCGCGCACCGCCGGATGGGCGGCGAGCGCCACCTCGATCTCCCCCAGCTCGATGCGGAAGCCGCGCACCTTGACCGGGTGGTCGAGCCGCCCGAGGTACTCGAGGTCGCCGTCGGTACGCCGCCGCACCAGGTCGCCGGTGCGGTACATCCGCGCGCCGGGCTCGGCGCGCTCGGCTCCCCATGGATCGGGCACGAACTTCTCGGCCGTCAGCTCCGGGCGGTGGAGGTAGCCGCGGGCGAGGCCGGCGCCGGCCAGGCAGAGCTCGCCGGCGACGCCCTGCGGCACCGGCCGGAGGTTGCGGTCCACGACCCAGGCGCGGCTGCCGGCGACCGGGCGGCCGATCGTCGGCTCGTCCGCCTCGCCGGCGGGCACCAGCGTGAAGGTCGAGTAGGTGGTGTCCTCGGTCGGGCCGTAGAGGTTCCACAGCCGCTCGACGCCGGGCAGGGCGTGGATGGCGTCGGCGAGGCTGCGGCGGAGCGGCTCGCCGGCGAGGTTGACGGTGCGCACCCCCGGCGGCAGCGCGCCCATGCGCACCAGCTCGGCCATTGCCGAGGGGACGGTGTTGACGAGCGTCACCTCGGCGGCGGCGGGCGTCGCGGCGAGGGCCAGGGCGTCGTCGCCGAGCACCACCGCGCCGCCCGCGGCGAGCGGCGCGAAGAGCTCGAAGACCGAGAGGTCGAAGTTGATCGAGGTCGAGGCGAAGACGCCGGCAAGCTCCTGCGGCGAGAAGATCCCGAGCGCCCAGCGCAGGAAGGCGGCGCCGCTGCGGTGCTCGATCGCCACGCCCTTGGGCTGCCCGGTCGAGCCGGAGGTGTAGATGACGTGCGAAAGGTTGGCGGGCGCCGCGCCGTCCGGGAGGTCGTCCTCCGGCTCGCCGGCGAGGAGGAGGCGGTCGCGGTCGAGGCAGAAGAGGTGGACGCCGTCCTGCCCGCGCAGCACCGCGTCGAGCTGCGGCAGGAGCCGCTCCTGGGTGAGCAGCACGAAGGTCGGCTGCCCCGCCCGCGCGTCCTCCAGCATGAGCCCCAGCCGCTCGGCGGGGTAGGCCGGACCGAGCGGCACGTAGGCGCCGCCGGCTTTGAGCACCGCGAGGAGGGCGGTGACCATCTCGGGCGCGCGCTCCAGGGAGACGCCGACGCGCGCCTCGGGGCCGACGCCGAGGCCACGCAGCCGGTGCGCCAGGCGGTTGGCGCGGCGGTTCAGGTCGCGGTAGGTGAGCTTGACGCGCGGCGCGCCGGCGGCCGGCGCGTGGATGAGGGCCACCGCCTCGGGGGTGCGCGCGACCTGCGCTTCGACGAGGCGGTGGAGGAGGTCCGGGACGGCGTCGGTCGCGGCCGGCAGTGCGCCGCCGTCGGCGTCGCGGAGGAGCTGCCGGCGCTCGTCGGCGGTCAGCACCTCCAGCTCGGACACCCGTGTCGCCGGCGCGGCCGCTGCCGCGTCGAGGAGGGCGGCGAAGCTGCCGGCCAGGCGCGCCACCGACGGGCCGTCCCAGAGGTCGCGGTCGTAGCGCCAGGCGATCTCGAGGCCGCCGGCGGCGGTCTCGGCGGCGATCAGCTCGAGGTCGAAGCGCGACTCGGCGCGCGGCAGCGCCAGCGCCGCCGCCTCGACCCCCGGCAGCGCCAGCGCCTCGCGCTCGGTGTTCTGGAGCGCGAAGAGCACCTGGAAGATCGGCGAGTGCCCGAGGTTGCGCTCCGGCGCCAGCTCCTCGACCAGCTTCTCGAACGGCATCTCCTGGTGGGCGTGGGCGGCGAGCGTCGCCTCGCGCACCTGCGCGACAAGCGCGCCGAACGTCGGATCGCCGGCGAAGCGGGCGCGCAGGGCGACGGTGTTGACGAAGAAGCCGACCAGCGGCTCCAGCTCGCTGCGGGTGCGGCCGGCGATCGGCGTGCCGAGCACGACGTCGGCTTGGCCGGAGAGGCGGTGGAAGAGGGCGGCGAGGGCGGCCGCCAGGGTCATGAAGAGGGTCGCCCCGGAGCCCCCGACCAGCTCGCGGAGGGCGGCGGCCTGCGGGGGGGAGAGCCGCTGCGTCTCCTGGTCGCCGCGATGCGCCTGGACGGCCGGGCGGCGGCGGTCGGTGGGGAGCTCCAGGAGAGCCGGGGCGCCCGCGAGCTGGCCGCGCCAGTAGGCGTTGAGCGCCGCGAGCGTCGCGCCGGTGAGCCGCTGCCGCTGCCAGAGGGCGAAGTCGCCGTACTGGACGGAGAGCGGCGGCAGGACCGCGCCGGCGGCGAGCGCCCCCAGCTCGGCGAGGAAGCGGCCCATCGACCAGCCGTCCGAAACGATGTGGTGCATGCCGAGGAGGA
>DASWHY010000184.1:0-4013 GCA_036397955.1 Thermoanaerobaculia bacterium
ACCGGCGCGGTCCTACAGTGGCGTCAGCTCAGAGGAGGACAAGAATGAGCGCCCGAGCCGCCACCCTTCCCCGTCTGCCGTACCCCACGCCGCCCCCGGTCGCAGCCGCCGCCGCGCGCGGCAGCAGCGTCGAGGTGAGCCTCTTCGAGGGCCCGCCGATCTCGGGTCTGGTGGACCTCTTCAACCCGCGCGCCCCCCACTTCCTGCTGCGCCGCGAAGGCGCCGACGCGCGGGCGCGGCAGGTCGTGCCCTTCGAGCGCGTGCGGCACGTCGCCTTCCTGGGGCACCCGCCGGCCGACGGCATGACGATCTCGGCCGCCTACCGCGTCGTGCGGCTCCGCCTGCTGGACGGCACGGAGGTCGAGGGCCTCTCCCACAGCTGGGGCGGCTTGCGCCAGGGCATCTTCCTCCGCCCCATCGGCCGGCGCGGGGTCGAGCGCCTCTACGTGCCGGCCTCCGCCGTCAGCGAGGTCGCCGCGGTGCAGGACCTCGGCTCGCTCCTCGGCGGCCGCAGGCTCACCACGATGGCGATGGTGGAGACGGCGCTCGCCGAGCAGCGGGCGCTCGCCGCGGCGCGGCCGGGGCCCGTGCCGGCGCCGGCGAAAGCCGGCTCGGCGCGGACCGCGGTCCGGCTCGGCGAGATCCTGGTCTCGCAGGGCGCCATCACGCTGCAGGAGCTCGGGCACGCGCTCGCGGCGCAGGCCGGCCGCGCCGGCCGGCGGCTCGGCGAGCTGCTCGTCGAGCTGGGGATCGCCAGCCACAAGATGGTGGCGATCGGCCTCGCGGCGCAGCACGGCATCCCCTACCTCACCCTGCGCGGCCATCCGGTCGATCCGGCGCTGCGCAACCTCCTCCCCGCCGAGCTGGCGCGCCGCTACCAGGCGATGCCGGTGCAGCACGCGGCGGGGCAGCTCACCGTGGCGGTCGCCGATCCGGGCGAACCGGCCTTCGCGGCCGCCCTGCGCGACGCCACCGGCCTCGCCATCACCCCGGCGGTGGCGACGCCGCAAGACATCGCGGGCGCCATCCGCGAGCTCTACGGAGCAGCCTGATGGCCGCCGGGGTCAGGCCGCTCCGGCGAACAGGTGGAAGAAGTTGGCGGTCGTCCGGCGCGCCACCGCCGCGGGCGTCTCGCCCGTCTCTCGCGCCAGACGCTCGGCCACCTCCGCGACGTACGCCGGGCGGTTGGGCCGGCCGCGGTAGGGCACCGGCGCGAGGTAGGGCGTGTCGGTCTCGACCAGGACGCGGTCGGGCGGGACGAGCGGGATCAGCTCGCGCACGTTCGCCGCCTTGGGGAAGGTGATCATCCCGGAGAACCCGAAGTAGAAACCGCGCGCCACCAGCTCTTCGGCCATCGAACGGCCGCCGGCGAAGGAGTGGAAGTCGCCGCCGAGGCCGGCGAAGGCCGCTTCGCGCACCAGCGCCAGCATCGCCGCGTCGCTCTCCCGGTTGTGGACGACGACCGGCAGCCCGAGCGCCAGCGCCAGCTCCCACTGCGCGCGCAGCACGCTCTCCTGCACGTCGCGCGGCGCGTGGTCGTAGTGGAAGTCGAGCCCGCACTCCCCCACCGCCACCGCGCGCGGGTCGGCGAGCAGACCCGCGAGCCGCCCCTCGTCGCCGGCGCGCCAGCCGGACGCCTCGTGCGGGTGGACGCCCAGCGCGCACCAGACGTCCGGGTGGCGATGGCAGAAGGCGAGGAGGTCGTCGGCCTCGTCGAGGCGCGTCGCCGGCACCAGGAAGCCGCCCACCCCGCGCTCCCGCGCCGCGTCGAGCGCCGCCTCGCGCTCGGTGGGTGGCAGCGACTGCAGGTGGCAGTGGGAGTCGACGAGCACGGGTCGATTGTCATTCCGAGCGAAGCGAGGAATCGGGAGGGGGAAGCGTCGGGAGCTGCACCCCCGCCCGATCCTTCGCTGCGCTCAGGATGACATGGTCACGGTCTTACTTGACCCGCGTCCCGTTGGGGACTGGCGCCGCCGGGTGCAGCAGGATCGGCGTGCCGCCGTCGGAGGCGGCGAGCACCATCCCTTGCGACTCCACCCCCATGAGCTTCGCCGGCTGGAGGTTGGCGACGACCACGACCTGCTTGCCCACCAGCTCCTCGGGCGTGTACTGCTTGCCGATGCCGGCGACGACGGTGCGCGCCTCCTCGCCCAGATCGACGGCCAGCTTGATCAGCTTGTCCGACTTCGGCACCCGCTCCGCGGACGTCACGGTCCCCACCTTCAGCTCGACGTCGGAGAACTGGTCGATCGAGATCATGCGCCGCTCCTCGCGGGGTCGTTCGGTTACTTCGGGTGCCGCTCCCTCGGCGAAATACGCCGCCTTGTCGATGCGCGGGAAGATCGGCTGCGGCTCCGGCAGCGGCGCGCCGGTGGGCGTGCGGCCCCACTCCAGGGCGTCGAGGCGCGCCGGCGGCTCCGTCGTGCCGACGGCCGCCAGCACCCGCGGCGCGATCTCGGGCATGAACGGCAGGAGGCCGGTCGCCACGATACGCGTCACTTCGAGGCCGTTCCAGAGGACGCGCGACAGGCGCTCGCTCCCCGGCTCGCTCTTGACCAGCTTCCAGGGCTCGCGCTCGACGATGTACTGGTTGGCCTCGGCGAGGAGGCGCCAGAGCGCTTCGAGCGCGCGCTGGAAGGCCAGCTCCTGCATCGCCGCGCGGTACTCGGCCGCGGCGCGGCCGGCGGCCGCGATCAGCGGGTTGTCGTCGCAGGGCGTCGGCGGCGTCTTGCCGTCGAAGGCGCGGCGCGACAGCGTCACCACACGGCTCACCGTGTTCCCCAGGTCGTTCGCCAGGTCGCTGTTGTAGCGGTCCACGAACGCCTCGTCGGAGTAGCTCGCGTCCTGGCCGAAGACCATCTCGCGCAGCAGGAAGTAGCGCAGCGGATCGACCCCGAAGCGCGCCACCAGCTCGTTCGGCCGCATGACGTTGCCCGAGGACTTCGAGACCTTGCGTCCGTGGAGCTGCCACCAGCCGTGTGCCCAGACCGTCGTCGGCAGCGGCAGCCCGGCCGAGAGCAGGAAGGCCGGCCAGTAGACGGCGTGGAAGCGCAGGATGTCCTTGCCCATCAGGTGGAGGCGGGCGCCGGCCCCCTCCCAGTAGCGGCGGTAGCGCTCGGCCTCGGCGCCGTCGCGCCCGAAGCCCAGGGCGGTGACGTAGTTGGAGAGCGCGTCGAGCCAGACGTAGACGGTGTGCCCCGGCCGGTCGGGGAAGGGGATCCCCCACTCGAGACCCGTGCGCGACACCGACAGGTCGCGCAGCCCGGACTTGACGAAGGCGCGCACCTCGTTGCGCCGCGCCGCGGGGAGGACCGCCTCGGGGTGCGCGGCGTACCAGTCGAGGAGCGGCTGCTGGTAGCGCGAAAGCCGGAAGAAGACGTTCTCCTCGGACTTCCACTCGACCGGCGTCTCGTGCACCGGGCAGCGGTTGCCGGGGAGCAGCTCCTTCTCGGTGTAGAAGGTCTCGCAGGCGACGCAGTACCACCCCTCGTGCGCGGCGGTGTAGAGGTCGCCGGCGGCGTCGAGGCGCCGCACCAGCTCCTCGACGCCGCGCCGGTGGCGCTCTTCGGTGGTGCGGATGAAATCGTCGTGGCTGATGCCGTACTCGCGCCAGAGCCGCTGCACGTGCTCGGCCACCCAGTCGGCCTGCGCCTGCGGCGCGATCCCCTTCTCGCGCGCGGCGCGCTCGATCTTCTGGCCGTGCTCGTCGGTGCCGGTGAGGAAGAAGACGTCGTCGCCGGCCAGCCGGCGGTAGCGCGCCAGGGTGTCGGCCACCAGCGTCGTGTAGATGTGGCCGATGTGCGGCAGGTCGTTGACGTAGTAGATCGGGGTGGTGAGGTAGTAGGCGGACATGGCGCGCGCCCCCGGCGCGGGAGGACGGCGGATTCTAGCAGCCGGGCGAAGGCGCGAAGGCTTGCGCGCCGGGCTCCTAGCGTAGACTCCGCGGGCTCATGCCCCGCACCCCGCTGTTCGCGCTGGTCGAGCGCTCGCTGCGCCTCGCCCGCGCCGCCGCC
>DASWHY010000185.1:0-5459 GCA_036397955.1 Thermoanaerobaculia bacterium
CGGGGCGAACGGGCGGAAGGACTCGCGGCGCTTGATCTTGCGGTTGAGCAGGTCGCGCATGTCGCCGCGGCGCGGGTCGGCGAGGATCGAGCGGTTGCCGAGCGCCCGCGGCCCCCATTCCGAGCGCCCCTGGTACCAGCCGACGACCTCGCCCTCGGCGATCGCCGCCGCCGTCGCGGCGACGAGCGCCACCTCGTCGCGCGCGGCCTCGACGCGCACCGGCCCCCCCTCGTACTCCCACGTCCCGTCGGCGCCGTTCGAGCCCGGCAGCCGCTCGGCGATCGCGCGCCGCGCCTCGGCCTCGCCGTAGGCCGGCCCCCAGTAGCTGTGCTCCATGACGAACTCGCGCGGCCCGCCGAGCTCCTGGTGGTGCACCCAGAGGGCGGCGCCGAGGGCGGTGCCGGCGTCCCCCGCCGCGGCCTGGATGAAGACCTCCTCGACGTCGGTCTCGGCGAAGAGCTTGCCGTTGGCGACCGAGTTCAAGGCGCAGCCGCCGGCAAGGGCGAGGCGGGAGAGGCCGGTCCGCTTCTGGAGCGCCCGCACCAGGGCGAAGAAGCGCTCCTCGTAGACGCGCTGCAGCGACGCGGCGAGGTCGCGGTGGCGGTCGGTCAGCTCGTCGCCGGCCTGCCGCGCCGGTCCCAGCAGCTCTTCGAGCGCCGGCGTGTAGATCGGGCCGAGGGTCGGCGCGCCGTCCTCCCAGGTCATCTCCACGCCTTCGGAGAGGTGCCGGAAGTAGCGCAGGTCGAGGCGGAAGCCGCCGTCGCCGGTCGCCGGCGCCAGGCGCGCGACCTCGGCGGTGTGGCGGGGCTCGCCGTAGGCCGCCAGTCCCATCAGCTTGTACTCGTCGCCGAAGCCCGGGAAGCCGAGGTACTGCGTCACGGCGGTGTAGAGGAGCCCGAGTGAGTGCGGGAAGTGGACCCGGTCGAGCACCTCGAGCCGGTTGCCGCGCCCCACCGCCGACATCGTCGAGACGAAGTCGCCGAAGCCGTCGACGGAGAGGCACATCGCCTCCTCGAACGGTGAGCAGAAGAACGCCGAGGCGATGTGCGCTAAGTGGTGCTCGACGGGATGGAGTCGCGGCGCGCTGGCGACGCCGAAGGCGCGGGCGATCCGGCTTTCGAGCGTCCCGACCTGCGCCAGGTTGCGCGCGCGCGAGACGGCGCGCGGCAGGCTCTTCGGGTGGCTGAGCGCGAGCGCCGCCTTGCGCAGCAGGTAGGCACGCGGCTGGCGCGACACGGCGAGCGCGGTGACGCCTTCGAGGCCGCCGCCGTCGGCCTCCGCGGCGCACCAGCGTAGGGCGTGCTCGGGAAAGCCGGCCCAGTGCTTGACCCGGCGGAAGCGCTCCTCCTCGACGCCGGCCACGAAGCAGCCGTCCACAACCGCCGCGGCCGAGGCGTCGGCGTGGAAGGCGGAGAGGCCGAGAACGGTGGTCACCGCACTTCCCCCTCGCGCAGCAGCTCCTCCAGCCGCACGTCGACGACCAGCCGGAACCAGAAGGCCTGGAGGAAGTGGAAGACGAAGCCGTTCTTGCCGTCGAGCACTCCCAGCAGCAGCACGTAGCGGTAGAAGAAGTAGAGGAACGGCCGCAGGTAGAGCGGCAGCCGGTACCAGCGCTCCTTGAGCCAGAGGACGCGCTCGTCGGCGTGCCCGAAGAGGCGCGGGCGCGCTTTCCAGGCGACCTCGCCGCGGCGCCGCGCCCGTTCCTCGCGCGCGAAGGCCTCGGCGTAGCGCAGGTGCTTCTGGAGGTAGAAGAGGATCGCGTCTTCCTTCCGGTTCCACTCCTCCAGCGGCGCGCGCAGGCGCCCCACCCGGCCGCGGACGTAGACGCGGGTGTCCTGCTCGTGCGGGTCGAGCTCGCCCCGGCCGCGGCGGAAGAGCTTGAGCATCGCCTTGCGGCCGTAGCCGCCGAAGCGGAGCGGCTTGCCGCGGAAGATCTGCCGCCGGCGGATGTAGAAGCCGTCCTCATCGGGTCCGGGTCCGGCGAGGAGCGCCGCGATCTCGGTGCGGAGCGCCGGCGTAAGCGCCTGGTCGGCTTCGAGGATCAGCACCCACTCGCTTGCGATCGGCAGGTGGTCGAGCCCCCACTGGAAGATCCAGGGAATGATCCGGATGTCGTCGTAGGGGAGGCTCTCCACCCGGTCGGCGTAGCGGCGGGCGATCTCGACCGTGCGGTCGCCGCTCTCCGAGTCGAGGACGAAGACCTGCGCGGCGAAGCCGTGGACGCTCTGGAGGCAGCGCTCCAGGTTGGCCTCCTCGTTGCGGGTGGCGACGAGAACGGCGATCGGCACGCGCTCCTTGCTCACGCCGCCGCCCTCCGGCCGGCCACCCGCTCGGCGGCTTCCAGCAGACCGCGCCAGGTGGCCGCGTAGTCCCACGCCGCCAGCACCCGCTCGTTTTCGGCGCGCACGCTGGCGGGATCGAGCGCGAGCGCCGCCGCGAGCCGGCAGGCGAGCCCTTCCCAGTCGCCGGCCTCGTAGAGGGCGCCGTTGCGCCCCGGCAGGACCAGGTCGTGGGCCGCGCCGACGCGCGAGGAAGCGACGACCGGCAGGCCGCAGGCGAGCGCCTCCTCGACGGAGACGCCCCATCGCTCCTCCCGTGCCGGATGGACGAAGACGTCGGCGGCGGCGTAGAGCTCTGGAAGAGCGGGGTAGGGGACGTAGCCGGGGAAACGGACGCGCCCCGGGGCCAGCTCGGTGGCCAGGCTCTCCAGCTCCGCGCGCTGCGGGCCGTCGCCGGCGAGGACCAGCGCGGCACCTTCGGGCAGTCGGGGGAAGGCGTGGACGAGGTCCCAGGGCGCCTCGCGCGGGTTGAACTTGGCGAGCGAGAGAACGAGCTTGGCGTCCTGGGACACTCCTAGACGCTCGCGGGCGCCGCGCCGCGCCTCGGCGCTGAGCCGCGAGCCCGCGCGGAAGTGCTCGACGTCCACCGCGTAGGGGAACAGCGCCGTCCGCTCCGGCGGCACGCCGCAGGCGCGCAGGTAATCCAACGTCAGCGTCCCTACCCCGAAAAACAGGTCGTACGCCCGCGCCAGCAGCCCGGAGACCAGCAAGCGCTTCGCCCGCCGCCGCGTCGGCGAGGCGTCGAAGAGAACGGAGTCGAGTCGCAAGCCGGTCGGCACGCCGCCCCGGCGCGCGATCGCCGCGGCGAGCAGGTAGAGGCGCCGCGTGTAGCCGTTGGTGATCAGGAGGTCGCAGCCGGCGAGCCGCTCGCGCAGCCAGCGGGCGCGCCCGCGACGCGGCAGCGCATGGTACGGGTAACCGTCGAGCAGGTCGATCCCCCACTCGATCTCCCGCCCCAGCTCCGGATCGAAGGGCGGCGCCGCCGGCTCGGGCTCGGTGAAGAAGGGGATCAGCTCGCCGCCGCCGGCGCCGGCGGCATAGCGGTAGAACGGGGCCTCGAACTGGGTCGGGCGCTCGACCAGGAAGGCGATCCTCAAGCGCCCGCCCCGGCGGCGTGGCGTGCCAAGGCCTCGCCGTAGACCCGCTCCATCTCGCGCGCGACCGCCGGCCAGGCGAAGCGCTCGGCGGCCGCCGCGGCGCCGCGCCGGCCCATCGCGCACGCCGCCTCGGGGTCGGCGAGGAGGGCGCGCAGCGCTTCACCGAGGCGCTCGGGCGCGCCCTCGACGACCACGCCGCAACCGCTCTCGCGCACCGCCTCCGCCAGCCCCACCTCCGGCGTGACGACGACCGGGAGGCCGGCCGCCATCGCCTCGACGACGACGTTGCCGAAGTTCTCCGAGTAGGAGGTCAGAGCCAGTGCGCCGGCGCCGTGGAGCAGCGCGCTCTTCGTGCCGCCGTGCACCTCGCCGAGAAAGACGACGCGGCCGGCGACCCCGCGCTCCGCGGCCAGCCGCTCGAGCGCCGGCCGATACCCCTCCTCGTCGTTCCCCGCCACCGCCAATACCACCTCCGGCGCGTGCGGCAGTGCGGCGATGAGGCGATCGAGCCCCTTCTTCCAGCTCACCCGCCCGAGGAAGAGGACGAACGGCGGGCCGGAAAGGAGGCCCCGCACCGCGGGCGGCGGCTGGTCCTGGGGTCCCTTCTCGCCCGTGCCGTTCAGCTCGACCCCGTTCGGCACCACTGCCAGCGGCGGCAACGGCACTCCGAGCCGCCGCGCCTCCTCGCCTTCGAGCGCGGTGGTGACGTGAAGAGCCGCCGCGCCGGCCAGGGTACGCCGCTCGACGAGCCGGATCCAGGCCAGCTTGCGCAGCCGCCCGCGTCGCTGGATGAGGTCCGGGACCAGCATGCCGCGCGGCGAGAGCACGTAGGGGACGCCGGCGCGGGCCGCGGCGCGGGCCGCCGCGCGCGTCGGCCAGAGGAAAATCGAGTGGAGATGGACGAGGTCGAACTCCGCCGCCCGGCGCACGAGCGCCGCCCCCAGCGCCGGCGAACGGTAGAGCCGCCGCGGCGGCGCCGTCGGGAAGTACCAGACCTCGACGCCGTCGAGCGCCATCGGCTGCCCGAGCGGTACCTCCAGCCGGCCGTCGCCGTGAACGTCGGTGGTGAAAACGGTCACCTGGTGGCCGCGCGCGGCGAGGGCGCGCGCCAGCCCGTGGACGGCGCGGACCGGGCCGCCGTGCCGCCAAGCCGGCAGGTAGGTGGGGACGACGTGGAGGAGCTTCACGCCGCTCTCCGCGCCGGCACGATGGCGAGGAGCAGGTCGGCGAGCCGCCGGTGGTAGCTCTCCCAGGTCGCCCCCTCCGCCGCCCGCCGGCAGGCGGGGCGGAGGGCGCGCACCGCGGTCGGGTGGCGGGCGCACCAGAGCATCCGCTCGGCGAGCGCCGCGCCGTCGCCCACCGGCACGATCCAGCCGGTCTCGCCACTCCGCACCAGGTCCTTCGCCCCGACCATCGAGCTCACCAGCACCGGCAGGCCGCAGGCCAGCGCCTCGGCCACCGCCATGCCGTAGGAGTCGTGGCGCGAGGGGAGGACGAGGAGGTCGGCGCCGCGCAGCTCGGGGGCGAGCGCCGCCTGCGGCACCGGGCCGACGACCGTGACGCGCTCGCGCGCCGCCGCGGGCAGCCCGTCGAGCAGGTGCGCGGCGTCGCCGTGCGGCCCGACCACGCGCAGGCGCGCCGTGGGCTCCGCCGCCGCCACGCGCGCGAAGGCGTCGAGCAGCAGGTCGAACCCCTTGCGGCCGATGCTCGCGCCGGAGAACAGGAAGGTGAAGCCGTCGCGCGGGGCCGCCGCGTCCGCCGCTGCCGCCGGTGTGAACAGCTCGAGGTCGGCGCCCAGCGACAGGGCGTGCACCCTCTCCGGCGGCACGCCGGCCTCCAGGTAGCTCTCGCGCGCCAGCTCGGAGACGGTGAGGACGTGGTCGGCGAGCGCGATCTCGCGGTCCTTGACCGCCACCACCCGCCGGTGCACCGCCGCCGACGCCGTGCGGCCGTGCACCCGGTCCTGGGTGCGGTGGTGGAAGGACGGAGCGTCGAGGAGCGTCGCCACGCCGCGCGCACGGGC
>DASWHY010000186.1:0-3984 GCA_036397955.1 Thermoanaerobaculia bacterium
CGGCGAGGACCTGCTCGAGAACGGCTCGATCTACGTCTTCAAGCCCTGGGTGCTGCGCCGCATGGGCAACCGCCTGGGAGGCCGGATCGCGGTCCACCGCATGGACCCGCTGGACTCGTTCCAGGTCGACGAGCCCGCCGATGTCGAGCTCGTGGAGCGTTTGCTGCGCCTCCCCTCCCCGGCGTCCCGCCCCGTCGTCCTGGACCTGTCGGCGATCCGTCTCCTGGTGCTCGACTTCGACGGCGTGATGACCGACAATCGCGTAATGGTCCATCAGGACGGCGGCGAGTCCGTCCGCTGCGACCGTTCGGACGGCTTCGGCCTCGAGCGTCTGCGGCAGAGGGGCCGGGTCGAGACGGTGGTGTTGTCCAAGGAAGTGAGCTCCGTGGTGGCGGCGCGTTGCGCCAAGCTCGGCTTGGCCTGCTTCCACGGCCACGACGACAAGCTGCCCAAGCTGCGGGAGATCGCCGCCGACCGCGGCCTGACGGCGGCCGAGATCGCCTACGTGGGCAACGACCTCAACGACCTCGAGGCCATGCGCTGGTGCGGCGTCGCCGTGGCCGTGGCCGACGCCTATCCCGAGGCGCGGGCGGCGGCCGACTACGTGACCCGGCACGCCGGCGGGCGCGGCGCCGTGCGCGAGGTCTGCGACCTGCTGCTCACCGTGAGCGAAGACACGGCGAGCGAAGACTTGAAGCGTTGACGACTCCCAAGGACAAGAGCGGGAGACCGCACGTGGTGATCGTCGCCGGCCGCGGCGAGGCGCTGCGCAACTTCGTCTATTCCGACGCCCTGCCGCGGCTCGCCGAAGAGGCGCGGGTGACGCTGCTCTCGGTGGTCGACGGCGAGGAGCACGTGGGCCGCTTCCGCGAGCACCTGGAGGGCGTGATCCGTCTCGAGCAGCACCCGCCGCCGCGGCCGGCGGCCTACGTGCGCGCACTGGCGGAGAACGCGCACGACCGCTGGCAGTGGAGCGGGGTGGCGCGCAACAACTGGGAGCTGCGCGACCGGCGGGCCGCGGAGCGCGGCACCCTTCTCCAGCGTCGCCTGGTCAAGGCCGTGGCGCGCGCCTTCGCCTTCCGGCCCGCCTTGCGGGCGCTGACCGCGCTCGAAAACGCGCTCGCCTGGCGCCTGCGTCCGACCCGCGCCTTCGACGAGCTCTTCGCCAGCCTGCGGCCGGACCTGGTGTTCAACGGCTCGCAGATCCACGGCCGCGCCGCCGAGCTGCCGCTGCGGGTGGCGCGGCGGATGGGGATCCGCACCGCCGTCTTCCTTTTCTCCTGGGACAACCTGACCTCGCAGAGCCGCATCATGGTGCCCTACGACGACTACCTGGTGTGGACCGAGGGGATCCGCCGCGAGCTCCTCGGCCTCTACCCGCACGTGGCCCCGGCCCGCGTCCACGCCGTGGGCACACCGCAATTCGACTTCCACTTCAAGGAGGCCTTCCAGCTCTCGCGCGAGGAGCTCTGCCGGCGGATCGGCCTTGATCCGGCGCGTCCCTTCGTGCTCTACACCGCCGGCATCTCGAACCACTTCTTCGAGGAGCACCGCCACGTCGAGCTGGTGGCGCGGCTGCTGGGCGAGATGGATCTGGCGACGCGTCCCCAGCTCGTGGTGCGCACCTACGTGAAGGGCACCAGCCCGGAGATGCGGGCGCTCGCCGAGCGCGGTCTGCCGGAGACGGTCTTTCCGCCCGTCGCCTGGGACGAGCGCTTCCAGACCCCGCGCTACGAGGACCTGGCGGTCTACACGAGCCTCTTGAAGCACACGGCCCTCGGCATCAACGCCGCCTCCACGGTGTCCCTCGAGCTGATGGTCTTCGACAAGCCGATCGTCAACCTCGACTTCGATCCTCCAGGCTCCGACCTGCCGTGGTGCCTGGGCTACGGACGGCACGTCCGCTTCGACCACTTCCGGCCGGTGGCCGAGAGCGGCGCCACGATGGTCGCGCGCTCGGCCGACGACATGGCCCGCATCCTGCGGCGCGGTCTCACCGATCCCACTGCCGACGCGTCAGCGCGGCGGCGCTTTCTCGGATCGATGTTCGGAGATCTCCTTGACGGCGGCGCCGGCCGGCGGGTCGCCGAGCGGCTCGTGGATCTGGCGAGGGGACATGGTCGCTGAGATTTCCGTCGTCACTCCGACCCTGGGCCGGCCCGGCGAGGTCCGGGAGCTGCTCGCCCATCTCGCTCGTCAGTCCGTGCTCCCGCGAGAGGTCGTGCTCGTGGACGGTGCCGCCGGCGACGACCAGAGGACCCGCGAAGCGGTCGCCGAGCTCGCTCCCACCCTCCCCTACCGCTGCCGGTACTTGCGCCACGGCGGCGGCACCGCGGTACAACGCAACGCCGGCATCGATGTCTGTGAGGGCGACTTCGTGGCCTTCGTGGACGACGACGTCCGTCTCGACGAGGACTTCTTCGAGCGCATGCTCGAGGTCTTCGCGGACGACGCCGAAGGCCGCGTCGGCGGCGTGACCGGCTATATCGCCAACCAGCACCTCGACCCGTCCACGTCGCCGCGTTGGCGCTGGTACCGCCGCCTGCGGCTCTTCAAGACCTACGAGCCCGGACGCTACGACTTCGCCAGCGGCTACCCCATCAACCGCTACCTGCAGCCGCCGCACGAGGGTCTGCGGGAGATCGACTTCATGGGCGCGGGGTGCGCGGTGTGGCGGCGCGAAGTCTTCGACTCGGGTCTGCGCTTCTCGCCTTTCTTCACCGGCTACGGCGTGCTCGAGGACGCCCACCTGGCGCTGCGCGCCGGCCAGCGCTGGCGGTTGCTCGAGAACGGCCGCGCGCGTTGCTTGCACCTGCGCTCGCCCGGCGGTCGTTCTGACTGCCGGCGCCTCGGATGGATGAGCGCCGTCAACTACCGCTACGTCTTCGTCGACCTCGTGCCTCGGCGCACGCTCGCCCAGGAGCTACGCTTCTGGCGTGTCCAGGCCGTGGACCTGGCGATCTTCACGGCGGCGCTCCTGCGCCGTCCGGGACGCGACCGGCTCGCCGCCGTGGCCGGCAAGCTCACGGGCATGGCGGCGGCGGCCCGTCTACGGCCTGAAAGGGGCGGCGATGCGTAGGCTGCGCCGGCTCCTCGACATCGCCCATCGTCGGGGCGCGGGCTACCTCGTCTACCTCGTGACGGGCTTCCTCTTTCCGCGTCTCGCCGCCTGGGCCATCTTCGAGAGCCGATTCTCGGCGCGCGGGCGCCGGCTGCTCGGGGCGTTCTCCGGCCGGGTGCGGCGATGGGACGCTGACGCGTCCCAGGGCAGGCACGGGGGCCTGCCCCTACGCAGGAAGGGGACGCTGAAGCGTCCCAGCGAGGAGCCGGTCCTGCTCGGGCGGATCGACAACGACGGGCGAGTGCTCGCGCTCGGCCCTCGGCCCGTCGACCTGCCCGGCCTCGACGAGGTCAGCGCCGCGGACTTCGTCGAGCGCTATCGCTACGGCCTCGACCTGGTGCTCGAGGACGGCGCCGTGCTCGTGCGCAAAGACTTCCGCGGCGACCGCCGGGCCTTCCGCCGCGAGTGGCACAGCCTCGACGCTCTCGCTGGCGCCGCCGGTTGCCCGACACTCCATCGAGTCGATGAAAGGGGCCTCGTCCTCTTCAAGGCTTTCGTGCCCGGGCCGACGCTGCGCCAGCGCCTGGTGCGCTCCGGCGCCCGCATCCTGTCGGTGGACACCGAGGCCGATCCCGAGCTCGACGGTCTCGACCCCGAGGCCCTCATCGAGGCGGTGTGGGCGCGCGGCCGGTCGCGCTTCGCCGACGCCTTGCCACCCGGAACCCTGGACGCGCTCGAAAGCCGCCTCGACGCGATCCACCGCCGGGGCGTCACCGGCTTCAGCCTGAGCTTCGGCAACGTGGTGCTCCACGAGGTGACCGCGGAGCCCTGCTTCATCGACTTCGACGCCGCCACGACGCATCCGGCCCGGGCCGGCTGGGGCTTCGCCTTGGGCCGCGATCACGACCGCGACCTCTTCGTCC
>DASWHY010000187.1:0-1565 GCA_036397955.1 Thermoanaerobaculia bacterium
GGCTACGACGTGGTGCTCGTGGAGACGGTGGGGGTGGGCCAGGCCGAGGTGGTGGTGGCCGAGATGGTCGACTTCGTCGTGCTGTTGCTGCTGCCGGGAGCGGGCGACGAGCTCCAGGGAATCAAGCGCGGCATCCTCGAGCACGTCGACTTGGTGGCGGTCAACAAGGCCGACGGCGACCACGCCCTCGCCGCCCGCGAGGCACGGGCACAGTACGAGGCGGCGCTGCGGTTCGTGCGTCCGCCGAGCCCCCTGTGGACGCCGCCGGTGGTGACGGCCAGCGGCCTCCACGGCGAAGGGCTCGACGAGCTTTGGACCCACGTCGAGGAGCACCGCCGCGTGCTCTCGGAGGCCGGCGAGCTCGCCGAGCGCCGCCGCCGTCAGCAGCGGCGCTGGATGTGGTCCCTGATCGAGGACGAGCTGCTGGCGGCCTTCCGCCGCGATCCGCGGGTGGCCTCGCTGCTGCCCGGCCTCGAGGACGACGTCGCCGCCGGCCGCACCACGGCCACCCTGGCGGCGCGGCGGCTGCTGGAGATCCACGGGAGATCGTGAGCGGATCCCACCTTGAAAATCCGTCACGCCGAGACGGATTTTCAAGGTCGACGACCTTCGGGCGGCTACGGCCGCACCGCCGCCGCCGCCGCCGGCACGTCGCGCACGTCGGCGAACCCGGCGAGCACCAGGTAGAGCTGGTAGCAGCGCAGCAGGTCGAGCGAGGCGAGCTCGACGTCGGAGGGGAAACGCAGGCTGCGGTCGTCGAACTGGATCTTCAGGCGCCCGCCCAGGTCCACGAGCTGGAAACGGCCGCGCGGGGTGCGGCACGCCACGTCCTTCAAGAGCCGGAGCAGCTCGCCGCTCTGCTCGAGCAGATTCATGACCATCACTTGGCGGTCCGGCTCGGTGAAGATGCGCACGTAGGGGTCGAGCTCCGGCTCGCCGAGCCACAGGCGCTCGAGGCCGGCGCACCAGAGATGGCCGGGATGGGTGTCGATCACCAGGTTGCCGAGGCGGCTCCTGGCGCCCCGCTTCGCGGTCAGGGCGATCGAGTCGCGCTCGCCGCCGGGCCGCAGCAGGTGGTAGTGCACCACCGCCCCGTCCCGGCTCCACGGTACGGCAAGCGCCAGGGGCCGCTCCCGTCCCTCGAGACCGCAGGCTTGCAGCGTCCCCCTGGGGGGATCGAGGGGGGAGATCTGCAGGCCGTGCCGCTCGGCGACCCGCTGGACCAGGTACAGGGCCTCGGCGTGGCGGCTCTGCCCCGTCCGCAGCTCGACGAGGAAGAAGATCGCCATCACCAGGGCGACGGCGACCGAAATCGTGAGCGTCTCCATAGAAGCTCCTGGGGCGATTGTCTCAGAAACTCGCCGCCGCCGCCAGCGCGTAGTAGAATGCCGCTCCCTCGCCGTCCGGGGCGGCGGCGACCCCCGCTCAGGGTACGACCGCATTCGATCCCGCGGAGCTTCGTCATCGCATGTATCAGAATCGCCGCAACATCCTCGCCATCGGCGTCAGCGCCGAGGAGTTCGACCGCGTGGCTCCCTTCCTGGCCCGCGACAGCTTCGAGGTCG
>DASWHY010000188.1:0-2755 GCA_036397955.1 Thermoanaerobaculia bacterium
GCTCGGGGCGTGGGGCGAGAGGTCGATGTACGGCAAGAAGTACATGGGCGTCGTCCGCTCGCACTGGATCCTCGACGAGCAGGGCCGCTTCGCCGACGTCCGGATCAAGGTCAGCCCGCAAGAGAGCGTCGAGGCGGCGACCCGGTTCCTGAGCTCGTAGACGCTATGATGGGTCGCTGGCGGAGCCACGGGCCCCGCCCGGACGCCATGCGACGCGCCACGCTCAAGAACGACCCCCGCTACCGCCGGGTCTCGGTGCGCGGCCCGGTGACGCTCTTCGTGATCGTCCTCGCGCTGACCGCCACCCTGACCGTGCTGTGGCACGTGGCGCTCGTCAACGACTACCGGAAGCTCAAGCAGCTCGCCCAGGGGGCGACCTTTCACTGGTGGTTCATGGCCCTGGGCAGCGTGCTCTTCCTCGCCATCATCGTGCTCTCGAGCATCCTCGGGGCGCAGCTCATCGGCCACGTGCGCTGGCGCCAGCGGCAGTCGAACTTCATCGCCTCGGTCTCCCACGAGCTCAACTCGCCGCTGTCGGCGATCAAGCTCTTCGCCCAGACCCTGCGCAAGCCCGACATGACGGTGGGCGACCGGCTCAATTTCGTGGCGAAGATCCTGCGTGACGTCGAGCGCCTGCAGCGCCTCATCGGCAACATCCTGCGCGCCGCCGAGGTCGACCACCGCGGCGAGGCCTTGCCGGTGGCGCCGCGGCGCACCGACCTCGCCGCCTACCTCCAGGACTACGTCGACGACCTCGCCGCGCTCGTGGCCGAGCACGACCTCGACGTGGAGCTCGCGGCCGAGGCGGATTGCTGGGTGATGCTCGATCCGCTGATGTTCCGCCAGGTGCTCGACAACCTCGTGGACAATGCCGTGCGCTACAGCGGCGAGGCGCCGCCGCGCCTGGCGATCCGCCTGGCCCGCCGCGACGGCCACGCCGAGGTCGCCTTCGCCGACCATGGCATCGGGGTGCCCGCCAAGGAGCTCACGAGCCTCTTCGACCGCTTCTACCAGGTGGCCGGCCACCATGACCAGGGCGGCCGGCGGGGCACGGGCATCGGCCTCTTCGTGGTGCGCTCGATCGTCAACGCCCACGACGGGCAGGTGGAGGCGTGGAGCGCCGGGCCGGGCCACGGCACCGAGATCCGCATCCGCCTGCCGCGCACCGCGGCCCCGGCGCCGCCCGCCGCCGTCGAACCGTCCCTCGCCGACCACGGAGCCGCGGCTTGAGCCACATCCTGCTGGTGGAAGACGAGGTCCACCTCGCCGAAGGGCTGGCCTACAACCTGCGCAACGCCGGCTACGACGTGGACGTGACCGACTCCGGCGAGGACGCGCTCGAGCGGGTGACCCACCACAAGTACGACCTCATGCTGCTCGACGTGATGCTGCCCGGGATCAGCGGCCTGGAGGTGGCGCAGCGGCTGCGCAAGGCGGGCCAGATCCTGCCGATCGTGATGGTCAGCGCCCGCGGCCGCACCGCCGACGCCGTCGCCGGCATCGAGGCCGGCGCCGACGACTACGTGACCAAGCCCTTCGACCTCGACGAGGTGCTGGCGCGTCTGCGCGGCGCGCTGCGGCGCCAGGTCTGGGGGCGCGCCGCCAACCACCACCCGCCGGCCCCCGAGAGCCTGGCGTACGGCGACTGGACGGTCGACTTCCAGCGTTTCCTCGCCACCGGCCCCGAAGGCGGGGAGGTGCGCCTCTCGCCCAAGGAGGTCGGCATCTTGAAGCTCTTCGCGTCGCGCCCCGGCGAGGTGATCTCGCGCGAGACCTTCCTCGAGGAGGTGTGGGACCTGCCGGGCTCGCTCGAGACCCGTACCGTCGACAACTTCATCCGCAAGCTGCGCCAGGCCTTCGAGCTCCAGCCGTCGAAGCCCCGTCACATCACCTCGGTGCGCGGCGCCGGCTACCGTTTCGTGCCGTGACCCTCTGTTTCCCGAGCGGCAAGCAGGCCGCCGAGCCGGCGCTCGCCGCCGTCGGCTGACCCGAAGGAGCTCGGACTCCCCCTCCTTTGAAAAGGAGGGGGCCGGGGGGAGGATTTCCTCACTCCATCTTCGCGCGCAGGTCGGCGTACTTGCGGTCGAGCAGCTCGAAGAGGTTGCCGATCTTCTCGAGGCGCTCGTCGAGGAGCTGCGTCCAGTGCTCGTGGCGCTCGGCCTCGACCTTGAGGTTGGCCACCCGGAAGCTCAGCGCCTCGAAGCGGAACGCCGCGTCGCCCGTCACCAGCTTCGCCGAGAGCAGCTCCGCCCCTTCCTTCAGGTACCTCAGGGTGTCCTTGAGCACCTCGCCGGCGAGCGTCACCCGGGTGCCCTCGGTCTGCAGCCGCACCAGCCCCGACTCCGGCTCGAGGATGACCTCGCGGTCGCCGATCAGGGCCTTCAGGAAACGCGAGCCGAGCACCGACTCGCCGGGCTCGTTGGTGGAGAGGATCTCGCTGGTGACGTCCTGCTCCTTGCGGTCGACCCAAGGGGCCTTGGGCTCGGCGATGACGCCGATCTTGCGCAGGAGCTGCAGCACGATGCCGAGGTAGGCCTTGGCGGTCGAGCCCACGTAGAGCACCTTGCCGTCGAGGCAGCCCTCAATGTACTTCTGGCTCGGCATCGCTCCGAGGACCAGCTCCTCCTCGGCGAGCTCACGGAGCTGCTTGCGCTTCTTCGAGCTCACCGTGGGCACGCCCGACTCGACCTCGCCGCGTACGAGCTCGCGCAGGCGCTCGCGCACCGCCACCGGATCGGCCCGCAGACGGTCGATG
>DASWHY010000189.1:0-5678 GCA_036397955.1 Thermoanaerobaculia bacterium
GGGCGCCTGCCGCGCCTGCCCGTCTTCATCGACAGCCCGATGGGGATCGAGGCGACGGCAATCTACCGACGGCACCCGCAGGAATTCGACGAAGGGATGCGCGAGGTGGTGGCGGCGGGGCGCTCGCCGCTGCGCGGCGGCGGCAGCGTCCACTTCACCAAGACCCGCAACGAGTCGATGGCGCTCAACGCGATGCCCGGGCCGTTCATCGTCGTCGCCGGCGCCGGCATGCTCACCGGCGGGCGGGTGCTCCACCACCTGATCCACCGCCTCCCCGACCCCCGCAGCACGCTCCTCTTCGTCGGCTTCCAGGCCGAGGGCACGCGCGGCCGCCAGCTCCTCGACGGCGCGACGACGCTGCGGGTCTTCCACCGCAGCGTGCCGGTGCGGGCGCGGGTGCAGAAGATCGACGGCCTCTCGGCCCACGCCGACGCCGGCGAGCTGATGCGCTGGATGGGCACGGCCGAGGGCGCGCCGCGCCGCGCCTTCGTCGTCCACGGCGAGCCCGGTCCCGCCGCCGCCCTCGCCGAGCGCATGCGCCGCGAGCTGGCCTGGAAGGTCAGCGTCCCCCGGCATTTGGAGAGCCACGAGCTGAACAGCGGTTAGGGGTTGGAAACGCGGTAACCTTCTCCGAACCATGCGGGCGGAGCCTCCAGCGGTCACGGCTGCACCACCCGCGGAGGCGACACCGGCGCCGACGCCCACCGACCTCGGCGGCTTCGAGCTCCTCCCCGACCACCCGCCGGCCGGGCTGGTGCGCCGCTTCTTCACCACCCAGCGGCACCTCTTCGGCCTCCTCTTCGGCGGGCTCGCCGCCTACGCGCGCGGCGAGGCGGATCACCCGCCGAAGCGGCGCTCGCGGCTCCTCCACGGGGCCGCCCGCTTTCTCGCCGCGCTCGCCCGCCCGTTTCTCGACCGGTCGATCGCCGATCGCCCGTTCCCGGTGCAGCTCCGGCGGCGGCTCGAGGTCCTCGGGCCCACCTACATCAAGCTGGGACAGGTGCTGGCGCTGCGCCAGGACCTCCTCCCCGCCGCGGTCACCGAGGAGCTCAAGAACCTCCTCGACCGCCTGCCGGTCGTCTCCTTCCCGCGCTACCTCGAGCTGATCGGGGCCGACCTCCGCCGGCCGGTCGACGAGATGTTCTCCTGGGTCGATCCCCACCCCATCGGCTCGGCCTCGATCGCGCAGATCCATCGCGCCACGACGCGCGAGGGGGCCTCGGTCATCCTCAAGGTCGTCAAGCCCGGCATCCGCGAGACCCTGACGCGCGACGCCAAGCTCCTCGGCATCCTCGGCGCCTTCCTCCAGCTCCTCCTGCCGCGCTACCGGCCGCGGCAGGTGATCGCCGAGTTCGTCGAGTACACGCGGCGCGAGGTAGACCTCCGCCGCGAGGCCGACAACGCCGAGACCTTCGCCGCCAACTTCAAGGACCTGCCGGACGTCGTCTTCCCGCGCATCTACCGCCAGTACAGCGGCCGCGGCGTGCTGTGCATGGAGTTCCTCGACGGCTTCAAGCCGAGCGACCCGCGGATCGAGGAGCTGACCGAGGCCGAGCGCGACCGGCTGGTGGACCTCGGCGCCGCGGCGATCATCCGCATGCTGTTCAAGGACGGCTTCTTCCACGCCGACCTCCACCCCGGGAACCTCCTCATCCTGCGCGGCGGGCGCGCCGGCGCGGTCAAGGCGGGCTTCATCGACCTCGGGATGGTGGGGCGCTTCGACGGCGACCTGCGGCGGACGCTCCTCTACTACTACTACACGCTGGTCCTGGGCGACGCCGAGAACGCCGCCCGCTACCTCGCCGCCGTGGCGCAGCCCGGGCCCGGCGCCGACCCCGCCGGCTTCCGCCGCGAGGTCACCGAGATCCTCCTCCGCTGGCACCGCAGCGCCAGCTTCCGCGACTTCTCCCTGGGCCAGCTCATCCTGCAGTCGGTCAACCAGGGGGCGCAGCACGGGATGTTCTTCCCCGTCGAGATGGTGCTGATGGTCAAGGCGCTGATCACCTTCGAGGGGGTCGGACAGATCTTGAAGCCCGGCATGGACGTCGCGGCGGTGTCGCAGGCGCACATCCACCGCATCTTCCTCGACCAGTTCAACCCGCTGCGCATCGGCCGCGAGAGCCTGCGCGGCGCTCCCGAGCTGCTCGACGCCATCGTCAAATCGCCGATGCTGGTGACCGAGGGGCTGCGCCTCCTCCAGCAGATGACGCAGCGCCACCCCGAGAACCCCTTGACCGGCCTGCGCGGCACGCTCTTCGGCGGCTTCTGCCTGATCGCCGGCGCGGTGCTCGCCGGCGCCGACGGCCCCTGGCCGGTCTGGGTGGCGCTCTTCGTGGTCGGGATCCTGACCGCCCTGCGGCGCAAATGACGGCGCCCTACGAGCCGTTCGACCCCGACTACACGGCCTCGGTCATCCAGGAGGTCTTCGACCCGATCGTCCGGCACTACTTCCGGGCCGAGCTGATCGGCGCCGAGAAGCTGCCGCGGGACGGCTCGCTGATCCTCGCGCCCAACCACAGCGGCAACTCTTTCCCGTACGACGGCATGGTGCTCGAAGGCCTGCTCTGGCAGCGCGACGGGCTGCGGCCGGAGCGGAAGCTGCGCTCGGTCTTCGAGAAGGAGCTGGCGGTCACCTGGTGGATGCGCCCCTTCGGGCTCGACAACTTCTGGCGCCGCTGCGGCGGCATCGACTTGACCTTCGACAACTTCGACCGCCTGCTGGCGCGCGGCGAGCGGCTGATCTACTACCCCGAAGGAGTGGCGGGGATCGGCAAGGGCTTCTTCCGCCGCTACCAGCTCCAGCGCTTCTCGACGAGCTACGTCCTGCTCGCCGCCCGTCACGGCGCGCCGGTCTACCCGATCTCGATCGTCAACGCCGAGTGGGTGATCCCCTTCTGCTTCACCGTCCCTGCGCTCGACCGGCTGATGCAGCGCTTCTTCAAGGTCCCCTTCCTGCCGCTGCCGGCGGCGCCGCTGGCCCTGCTCTTCCCCTGGATGTGGTACCTGACGCTGCCGGCGCGGATGGTTTTCGTCGTCGGCGAGCCGATCGAGATGGCGGCGCGGACGCGCGCGGCGGGGATCGACCTCGACGACCCCGACCGCGGCAAGCTGCGCGCGGTCGCCGACGGCGTGCGCCGCGACTGCCAGGCCGAGCTCGACCGGCAGGTCGCGGCCTACGGCCGGCGGCCGTACGACGCGCCGTCGCTCCGCCGCGAGCTGTGGGCGGCGCGGCGGAAGCTCCTCGCGCTCCTGCCGAGCGGCTGGCCGGTCTCCTTCGTGCGCCACGACCGCGACCGCCGTCGCCCGCCGGCCCGCAACCGCCTCCACGCCGTCCTGCGCGACTGGGACCTCCTCGGCTTCTACCTGCCCCTCGGCTGGCCGCTCCTGAGCCTGACGCGCAACCTCCGCCGCCCGCCCTGCGGCTACCGTGGGCTCACGCGCGCCGCCCGCCGCGCGCAGGAGGGCACGTTCCACTGGCACCTGAAGGACCGGCCGCTGCCCGAGCGCGCGGAGCCGGCGGGCCCGGGAGTAAGATCCGCGGGATGACGGAACCGCAGCCCGAGTCCGTCGAGGCACCGCTGCCGCCCACCGAGCCGCCGCCCCAGCCGGCGCCCACCGCGACCGAGCGCGCCGCCGCACCGGCCGCCGCCGTCTCCTCCACAAGCGACTTGATGCGCACGGTGCTGCGCGTCGCCTGGCTGTCGATCGGGCTGGGGATGGCGCTGGAAGTGCTCGTCCTCACCGTCGCGGCCTACGCCGGCACGCAGGGATCGAGCCCCAAACCGTTCGTGGCCGACCTGGCGCAGAAAGTCTCCTGGTCGTTCCTGGTCTGCGTCGGGCTCGCCTTCGGCACCGCCGCGGGGAAGGCGCGCTCGGCGGTGATGGGCTTCCTGGGCCTGATCTCGGCGCCGGTCGCCTTCACCGCCGCCAAGTCGCTGCACAAGGGCGTGTCGGCGGCGATGGGGCTGGCCGGCACCGTGGCGGCGGGACCGTCGCCCCTCCTCATCGCCCTGCTCAAGGCGATCGAGTTCGGCTTCCTCGGCGCGGCGCTCGGCCGCCTCGGCAAGGGCGCGCGCGCCTCCCTGGGGAGCTACGTCGGGCTGGGGATCCTGACCGGCCTCGTCTTCGGCGGCACGATCCTCGGCGTGACCGTGGCCGCCGGCGCGAAGGCGGACCTCGTAAGCCTCCTCTCCCGCGGCATCAACGAGGTGCTCTTCCCTCTCGGCTGCTCGCTCGTCCTCTACGCGGCGGACGCGATCGGCAAGCGGCTGGCGCCGAGCTGAGGGCCCGTCCGTTCCAGCTAAGCCATGGACCGTCGCAGCGCCAGCATGCCGGCAAGGGCAAGAACCAGAGCCAGCCCCATCAACGATGAATGGGCCAGGGTCGGAATTGCTGCTGCGACCGGAGCACCGGAGAGAGAAAACCCGCCTGTGCCGCTCAGCTGATTCGCGCTGTCGGCGGTCGTAACGGTTTGCAAATTGGTTCCGCTCACCGCACCCGGCAGCGAGCCCTGGCTGTTGAACGTGATCGTCGTGAGAAAGACGCTGTCGTCGCCCGGCGTGAACACGTGTGGCGCCGGCAAGAGCGCGGAACCATCGGAGCTCGCGAAGGTGACCGTGCCGGTATAGCCAGTGGCTCGAGACCCGTTCGCATCGACTGCGGAGACCCAAAAGGGCACGGGCTGGCCTAGTTGATAGATCGAGATGACGGGTGGACACGAAATCACCGGTGGCGGCGCAGGGGCGCAGTCCGATATCTGCAGTCTGCACCGCTGGCGCGGCATGAGCTGGCACGGCGGCAAGACAGAAAAGGGCGGCGAGGCAAAGCTTCGTCGTTGGTCGTCCCACCGCCCGCATTATGCTCCCTGACCGGCTGCCCGCTCACCCCACCTTGGCAACGCAGAGGCAGTAGTACCTCTGGACGTACGAGCCCTTGAGGTCGAGCCCGGTCGTGTAGCAGGCGGCGCGGTCGTCGAACTGGCTGCCGTAGAGCCAGGTCCTGATGTCGCCCTTGGGCTTCCCCGCCACCCGGCACACGAAGGCCCGCTTGGTCACCGACACGAAGGTCGCCTCGTACTCGGCGAGGGTGCCGGGCGCTTTCGCCTTGCAGGTCTCGGAACAGGTCAGGGGATCGCCCGGGGCGCTGTTCGCGAACCAGCCGGCGCGGTACGGCGCGAGCGCGCCGTCCTGAATGGGGTCGGCGTAGACGCCGAGAGGGAGAAACGCCAGGACGGCGGCAGTCCCCAGGATGAGAGCGCCTCTCCGGATGAAGAGCCGTACTTTCGAGTCGCTGTGTCGCATGCATAGCCTCCTCTTACCCACATAGGCTCTCCCGGAGGGGCGGCCGTTACGGGCTCTGGAGCGTGCGGTACGAGAGCCGCCAGTAGTACTGGAGCTCGGTGATTTCAAGATCAGTTCCCGAGGCTGCGGCGGCACTCCTTAGCTCAGCGGCACTGGGGAAGTTCTTCAAAATCTCGACCTCGGAGCGGTCCGGGAGCGCGCGGACCTGATACGTGTTGCCCACGGAATCCGCGCGCGAGATGGGAGTGCTGCTACCAGGCACGAAACGATTATCGATGAAGACCACGTTCACGCCCGGTCCAACCGTGTCGGAGATGGCGGCGAGGAACTCTGGCAACCGCTGGCGCGGGACGTGCGACCACCAGAAGCCGGCAAAGA
>DASWHY010000190.1:0-4987 GCA_036397955.1 Thermoanaerobaculia bacterium
GCGCGCGCGCCGGTTCCCGGGAGGAGCACCCCGCGAACGGCGGCCCCCGCGGAGCTCGCCTCTTAGTTGTTAGTTGTCCGTCCGCAGCACTTCGATCGGCCGCCGCTCGAGCGCTCGCCAGCTAGCCCCCAGCCCCGCCAGCACCGTCAGCACCGCCGTCCACGCAACGGCTGCCACCACCGCCCCCGGCTGGAACCGCCAGCTCATCTCGAACCCCTCCGTCAGCACCCGCCAAGCCAGCAGCGCCCCGCCCCCCGCCCCGATCACCCCCGCCACCAGCCCGATCAACGCGTACTCCACCGCATACGCCGCCGCCACCCCGCGCCGCGTCATCCCCAGCGTCTTGAGCAGCGCCACCTCCCGCCCGCGCCGCGCCGCCCCCGCCGCCACCGCGCCGGCAAGGATGGCGATCCCGGCCAGCACCGTGAAGCCGCCGAGGAAGCGGATGCCCAGCCCGATCCGCTCCAGCACCGCCATCACCTTCTCCAGCACCTCGCGCACCCGGATCAGCGTCACGTTCGGGTAGCGCGCGGCGAGGAGGTCCTGCACCCGCTGCTCGCGGCCGCGCGGCAGCTCGGCGGCGGCGAGTCGCATCTGCGGCGCCGCCTCCAGCACCCCGGGCTCGGCGACGAGGAAGAAATTGATGCGGAAGTTCCGCCAGTCCACCGTGCGCAGGCTGGTCACCACGAGCTCCAGCGGCACCCCCTGGACGTCGAAGCCGAGCGTCCCGCCGAGCCCGACGCCCAGGTCGCGCGCGAAGTCCTCCTCGACGCTCACCTCGGCCCGCCGCGGGTCGCGCCAGAGAGCGCCGGCCACGACCTTGTTGTCGTCCGGCAGCTCGCGCAGGTACGTCAGCCGCTGCTCGCGGGTCAGCGCCCAGCGCCGCTCGCGGTCGCCGCGCACGATCTGCTCGACGCTGCGGCCGTTGACGGCCAGCAGGCGCGCCGTCACCACCGGCACCGAGTCGATGTGCCGCGCCCCCTCGCGCTGCAGGATCGCCCGCACCCCCTGCCACTGGTCGGGCTGGACGTCGATCAGGAAGGCGCTCGGCGCGCCGGCCGGCAGGTCCGCGGCCAGCTCCTCCCCCAGCCGCCGCTCGACGAGCCACATCCCGAGCACCACCAGCACGCCGACCCCGAGGGCGACGATCGCGCCGACCGTCGCCGCCCCCGGCCGGCCGAGCGCGGCCAGGCCGTGGCGCACCGCGAGGCCGCCGCGCTCGCGCGGTAGCCGCGCGACGCCGCGGGTGACGGCGAAGGCGCCGAGCCAGAGGAGCCCCGCGGCGACCGCCAGGCCGCCGGTGAAGCGGGCGCCCAGCTCCCACGAGCCCGACTGCGCCGCCGCCATCGCCAAGACCCCGGCGACCAGGGCGGCGAGGGTCGCCGCCGCCAGCCAGCGGGTGCGCGGCAGCGGCTCGGCGTCGCGGCGCAGGACGCGCGCCGGCGGCACCCGCAGCACGTCGGCGAGGGGCAGGAGGCTGAAGAGGACGGCGACGCCGACCCCCAGCCCCAGCCCGCGCAGTAGCGCCAGCGGCTGCCAGGGGCGGATCAGCTCCGCCGGGATGAGGTCAGGGAAGAGCGGCGGCAGCGCCCACTGCACCGCGGCGCCGGCGACGATCCCGGCCAGGCTCCCGGCGAGGCCGAGGAGCACCGTCTGGCCGAGGTAGAGCCCGAGCACCTCGCGCGGCCGCATGCCGAGGCACTTCAAGACCGCGATCGCGTCGAGCCGCCCGGCGAGCCAGGCGCGCACGCTCTGCGCCACGCCGATGCCGCCGATGAAGAGCGACAGCAGGGCGACGAGGCCGAGGAAGCGCTCGATGTCGCCGAGCGCCTCGCGCAGGTTGGGCTGCGCCTCCTTGTAGGTCTCGACGCGCACGTTGGCGGCGCCGGCGGCGCGGCGGAGGAGCGCCGCCGCCATCGCGACCCGCCCCGGCGCCTCGCCGTCCGGCAGCTTGACCAGGAGCCGGTGCTCGACGCGGCTGCCGCGTCCCATGAGGCCGGTGCGGGCGAGCCCGGCGCCGGAGAGGAAGACGCGCGGGCCGAGGCTCGGCGAGATGCTCAGCCGGTCGGGCTCGGAGCGAACCGTGCCGGCGACGCGGAAGTCGCGGCCGCCGATGCGGATCGTGCCGCCCACCGGCACGCCGAGCTTGGCCAGCAGCTCGGGGGCGGCGACCGCGGTGTCGGGCGCCAGGAGCGCGGCGAGCGGCCGGCGCGGCTCCACTTCCAGGGTGCCGTAGAAGGGGTAGTGGCCGTCCACCGCCTTGATCTCGACGAGCTGGCTGGGGCCGGGGGCCGCCTGGCCTGCGATCGTCCGCGGCGGCGCGGCGACGACGCTCACCAGCTCGCGCACCCGCGTGGTCTGCGCGCCGGGGAGCTCGGACGCCGCGCGCGCGACCGCCGGCGGCAGCGGCCGGATCGACTCGACCGCCAGGTCGGCGGCGAGGAGCTGCCGCGCCTCGCTGCGGATGCCCTGGTCGAGGCTCGCCGAGAGCCCGGCGACCGCGACGACCGCCGCGACGCCGACGCCGAGGCAGGCGACGAAGAAGGCGAGGCGGCCGCGCGCGCCGCGCGACTCGCGGAGCATCTGGCGCCCGGCGGTGCCGGCGGTCACCGCACGGCCTCGGCGGCGGGGTCCTCGGCGCGCACCGCGGCGCTATCCCCGGCGCGCACCGCGGCGCTATCCCCGGCGCGCACCGCGGCGCTATCCCCGGCGCGCGCTGCGGCGCTATCCCCGGCGCGCGCTGCGGCGCGCGCCGGTGTCGCGGTCTCCTCGCGCTCGATGCGGCCGTCGCGCAAGTGGACGAGGCGGGAGGCGAGGGCGGCGACGGCCGGGTCGTGGGTGACGAGGACGAGGGTGGCACCGCCGGCGCGGCGCAGCTCGACGAGCACCTCGAGGACGCGGCGGCCGGTGGCGCCGTCGAGGTTGCCGGTGGGCTCGTCGGCGAGGAGGATCGGCGGCCGCGCGGCAAAGGCGCGGGCGAGGGCGACGCGCTGCTGCTCGCCGCCGGAGAGCTGGCTCGGGTAGTGGTGGCCGCGCTCGGCCAAGCCGACGGCAGCGAGGAGCTCGTCGGCGCGCGGGCCGGCGTCGGGGCGGCCGAGGAGCTCCAAGGGGAGGAGGACGTTCTCGCGCGCGGTCAGGTTGCCGAGGAGCTGGAAGCTCTGGAAGACGAAGCCAATGTGCTCGCGGCGGAGGAGGGCGAGGCGGTCTTCGGAGAGGGTGTGGATGGGGGCGCCGTCGATGCGGACTTCGCCGGCGGTGGGGCGGTCGAGGCCGGCCATGAGGGCGAGCAGGGTGGATTTGCCGCTGCCGGAGGGGCCGAGGATGGCGACGAATTCGCCGGGGGCGATGGCTAGGTCGACGCGGTCGAGGATGGTCAGGTCGCGGCCGCCGGAGGGGAGGCGCTTGGTTAGGGCTCTTAGCTCGATTCTGGGGGTGGACATGGGAATGGAAGCGGGGAAACGGCGGGCGGCGGGCATGTTTTTGGTACGCCGCAGCGCGGCGGAGCTTACCTCAGGGGGAAAGAAAGCCCCCCGCCCTCCGGCGTGCGCTCCCCTGCGGGAACGGCGCGCGCTTTGTGGAATGCGGAGGGAGGCGCGCGCCTCCGCTTCGCTTTGCGCCGGGATCGGTGGAAGACTGCACGGGGGGTTGCCAGGCGCTCGCTCAGAGGTCCCTCCGGGGAGCGCACGCCGGAGGGCTTCCCCCGCCCCGCTAGAATCCGCGCGTGAAGAAGATTCTTCTCGCCGCTGCCTTGATTGCGGTGGCTTGCCGCGCGCCGGCTCGGGAGGAGGTGGCTGCTCTACCTGAAGCTGCTCCGGCGCCAGCGGAGGCGCGGACCTCCGCACCGACAGAGGAAGTGAAGGGACCGCTCGTGGTCTTTCTCGGCGACAGCCTGACGGCGGGGCTGGGGTTGGCGGAGGAGCAGGCGTTTCCGGCTTTGGTTCGGGAGCGGTTGGTTCGGGAGGGGGTTCCTGTGCGAGTGGTGAATGCGGGGGTTAGCGGGGATACGTCGGCGGGGGGGTTGCGGCGGTTGGAGTGGGTGTTGCGGCAGAAGCCGGATGTGGTGGTGGTGGGGCTGGGGGGGAACGACGGGTTGCGGGGGCTGGCGCTCGCCTCGACGGAGGCGAATCTGCAGGGCGTCGTGCGGCGCGCTCTCGACGCGGGAGCGCGCGTGGTGTTGCTAGGAATGAAGATCCCGCCGAATTATGGGCCGGAGTACGCGACGGGGTTCGAGGCGATCTACCCGCGGGTGGCGCAGGAGCTCGGGGTGCCGCTGGTGCCGTTCGTGCTCGCAGGGGTGGGGGGCGAGCCGTCGCTCAACCTCGGGGACGGCATCCATCCCAACGCGGAAGGGCACCGGCGGGTGGCCGAGAACGTCCTGCCGCTCGTCCGCGAGGCGCTGGCGGAGACGGCGGCGGCGGCGGGCGCCGGCCGCTAGCTTTCCCGCTTCGCCTCGTCCCAGAGGGCGTCCATCTCCTCGAGGCTGGCTTCGGCGGCGGTGCGGCCTTGCTCGGCGAGGCGGCGCTCGATCTGCTCGAAGCGGCTACGGAACTTGCGGTTGGCGGCGGCGAGGGCGGCTTCGGGGTCGACGTCGAGCTTGCGCGCCAGGTTGGCGACGGTGAAGAGGAGGTCGCCGACCTCCTCCGCGACCTTCTCGCGGGCGCTTTCCGCGAGCGCGCCGCGAAGCTCCGCCACCTCTTCGTCGACCTTCGCCAGCACGGCCTGCGCCTCCGGCCAGTCGAAGCCGACGCCGGCGGCCTTTTGCGTCAGCCGATAGGCGGCGAGGAGGGCCGGCAGGGACGGCGGCACGCCGGCGAGGAGCGACTCCCGTCCCGGCTCGCGCAGCTTTCGCCGCTCCCAGGCCTCGCGCACGGCGCGGGCGTCGGCGAGGGTCTCGCCGCCGAAGACGTGCGGGTGGCGGGCGACCATCTTGGCCTGGATGCCGTCGACGACCTTCTCCAGGTCGAAGGCGCCGCGCTCCTCGGCCAGG
>DASWHY010000191.1:0-7475 GCA_036397955.1 Thermoanaerobaculia bacterium
GTCAGGTTCGGCGGGTCGTAGTAGTTGACGGCCTCGAGCCCAGCCTCCATCCCCGGCGGGTGGTTGGTGTAGGCGGCGAAGGCGATCTCCTGGATCGTCTTGGTCTTCTGCGGCGCCCCCTTGACCGAGAACTTCCCCGGCTCCCACTCGAGGTCCTCTTCGCTCGCCTCGAGCAGGTAGGCGGCGATCTTCCTGGCCTTGTCGCGGATCTTCCGCGCCGCCACCGCGCACGCCGCCCCCGCAACCGGCGTCGAGCGGCTGGCGTAGGTGCCGAGCCCGTAGGGCGCGGTGTCGGTGTCCCCCTCCTCGACCTGCACGTGCGCGGCCGGGATCCCCAGCTCTTCGGCGACGATCTGGGCGTAGGTCGTCTCGTGCCCCTGCCCCTGCGACTTGGTGCCGAAGCGCGCGATCGCCTTGCCCGTTGGGTGGACGCGGATCTCCGCCGAGTCGAACATCTTGATCCCCAGGATGTCGAACTGGCGCGACGGCCCGGCGCCGACGATCTCGGTGAAGGAGGAGATGCCGATCCCCATCAGCTCGCCGCGCGCCCGCTTCTCTGCCTGCTCCCGCCGCAGCTCGGCGTAGCCGATCTTCTCCATCGCCTTGTGCAGCGCCGCCGGGTAGTCGCCGCTGTCGTACTCCCAGCCGAGCGCCGACTTGTAAGGGAACTTCTCCTTGGGGATGAAGTTCTTGAGGCGCAGCTCCGCCGGGTCCATCCCGAGCTCCATTGCCAGGACGTCGGTGACGCGCTCGATCGCGTGCGCCGCCTCGGTGACGCGGAAGGAGCAGCGGTAGGCGATGCCGCCGGGGGGCTTGTTGGTGTAGGCCGCGTCCACCTCGGTGAAGGCGGCCGGGATGTCATAGGAGCCTGTGCAGATGGAGAAGAGGCCCGCCGGGAACTTCGAGGGGTTGGCCGCCGCGTCGGCGTAGCCGTGGTCGGCGAGCGTCTTGATGCGCAGCCCCGTCATCCGGCCGTCCTTGGTCGCCGCCAGCTCGGCGGTCATGTGGTAGTCGCGGGCGAAGGAGTCGGCTTGCAGGTTCTCCATGCGGTCTTCGATCCACTTGACCGGCTTGCCGATGACGACCGAGGCCGCCACCGCGATGACGTACCCCGGGTAGACCGGCACTTTGCCGCCGAAGCCGCCGCCGATGTCGGGCGAGATGACGCGGATCTTCTCCTCCGAGAGCCCGACGTGCCCGGCCACCAACGCGATCACGGTGCGGATCGCGTGCGGCGCCTGGGTCGTCATGTAGACAGTCAGGTGCCCGGTCGCCTTGTCGAAGTCGGCGACGCAGCCGCAGGTCTCGATCGAGGCGACGTGGATTCGCGGCAGGTAGATATCCTGCTTGACGACCACGTCCGCCGCGGCGAAGGCCTGGTCGGTCGCGGCGCGATCGCCGGCCTCCCAGTGCCAGATGTGGTTGTCCTTCTTCCCCTCCTTGTCGGTGCGCAGCACCGGCGCGTCCGGCAGCAGCGCCTTGAAGGGGTCCACCACCACCGGCAGCGGCTCGTAGTCGACCTCCACCGCGTCCACGCCGTCGGCCGCGGTGTAGCGGTCGGTGGCGACGACCGCCGCCACCTCCTGCGCCTGGTACATCACCTTCTCGGTCGGCAGCACCATCTGGGTGTCCGACATGAGGGTCGGCATCCAGTGCAGGTTGAACTGCTTGAGCGTTTCGCCGGTGATGACCGCCAGCACGCCCGGCACAGCCAGCGCCTTCTCGCTGCGGATCGCCGTGATCTTGGCGTGCGCGTAGGGGCTGCGCACGATGTCGAGGTGGAGCATGCCGGGGAGCTTGACGTCGTCCACGTAGTGGCCCTGGCCGCGGATGAAGCGCGGGTCCTCCTTGCGCTTCATCGAGTGGCCCATGCCGCAGACCTCGGGGGACGTTCTCGGTGCCATGGCTCCTCCCTATCCCTGGCCGGCGGCGAGCTTCGCGGCCGCGTACTGGACGGACTTGACGATGTTGACGTAGCCGGTGCAGCGGCAGAGGTTGCCGGAGATGGCGCGGCGGACGTCGGCCTCGCTCGGGCTGCCGTTCTCCTGCAGCAGAGCGTAGCCGGTGATCATCATGCCGGGCGTGCAGTAGCCGCACTGCAGGCCGTGCTCCTGCCAGAAGCCCTCCTGGATGGGGTGGAGCTGCCCGTTCTGCTCCAGCCCCTCCACGGTCATCACCTCGCGCCCGTCGGCCTGGACCGCGAGCACGGTGCAGGACTTGACCGGCTGGCCGTCGAGCAGCACTGTGCAGGCGCCGCAGTGGGTGGTGTCGCAGCCGATGTGGGTGCCGGTGAGCCCCAGCACCTCGCGCAGCAGGTGGACGAGGAGGAGGCGCGAATCGACCTCCGTCGCGTGTTCGGCGCCGTTGACCTTGACCTGGATCGCGTGCTTCGCCATGGCTACCCCCTCGCCCTTTCCAGGGCCCGCTCGATGGCGCGCGCGGTGAGCACCCGCGCCATCTCCCGCTTGTAGGCGACCGAGCCGCGGCGGTCGGCGCTGGGCGAGGCGGCGGCCGCGGCCCGCCGCGCCGCCTCGGCGACGACCTCCGGGCTCGGTGCCTTGCCGGTCAGGAACGCCTCGGCGTCGGCGGCGCGCACCGGCGCCGGCCCGGCGTTGGTCAAGCCGATCCCGGCGCGCTCGACCGTGCCGTCCGCGCCCAGCGTGAGCTGCACCGCGGAGGCGGCGATCGCGAAGTCCCCCACCTTCCGCTCGAGCTTGACGTAGGCGCCGCCGCTGCTCGGCGGCGGCACCGGCACCCGGATCTCGGTGAGGATCTCGTCGGGCGCGAGCGCGGTCGCGAAGAGCCCGCGGAAGAAGTCGTCGATCGCGATCGTCCGCTCGCCGCCCGGCCCGGTCGCCACCACCTCGGCGCGATAGGCCAGCATGGTCGCCGGATGGTCGTTGGCCGGGTCGCCGTGCGCGAGGTTGCCGCCGACGGTCGCGAGGTTCCGCACCAGCGGGTCGGCGATGACGGCGGCGGTGTCGGCGAGCAGCGGATAGCGCTCACGGACGAGGTCGGAGCGCTCGAGCGCCGACTCGCGGGTGCGGCCGCCGATCTTCAGCCACCCCCCCTCCTCCCGGACGTATTCGAGGCCGGGGATGCGGCCGATGTCGACGAGGTGGCCCGCGCTGCCGAGCCGCAGCTTGAGCAGCGGCAGCAGACTCTGGCCGCCGGAGAGGACCTTGGCGTCGTCGCCGTGCTGCTGCAGCAGCGCCAGGGCCTCCGCGAGCGACTGGGCGGCGTGGTAGTCGAACGATGCGGGGATCATCCGTTGCTCCTTAAGAACCAGTAGATGGCGGCAACGACGACGAGGACGGCGATCCAGAAGCCGGGCCGGCGGAGAGTGCGCGTGGCGGCGCGGCCCGCCGCCGCGGCGCCGAGGGCGCCCAAGTCTAGTGAGGTCTGCGCCTGCGGCTCGACCTCCCTGCGGTCGCTTGGAGCGAGCGCCTCGGGAGCGCCGGCGGGCGGCGGCGCGGCCGGCGCCGGCGCTTCGAGCTGCCGCCGCATGCACTCGGTGAACTTCTGGAAAAGCTGGTCGCTGACGTCCTGGATCATGCCGCGGCCGAACTGGGCGAGGACGCCGACGACGTTGACGGCGGAGACCACCGTCACCTCGGTCTCGCCCGGCGCGCGCTCGACGACGCGGCTGGTCATCCGCATGTCGGCGCCCCCCTTGCCGCGCGTCTCCTGGCCGGAGGCGACGATCTCCGCCTCGCGCGCCGCGGCGTCCAGCCGCTCGAAGCGCATGGTGCCGCGGTAGCCGGCGGTCACCGGGCCGACCTTGACGGTCATCGTGCCGCCGTAGCTCTTCTCGTCCACCTGCCCGGTGATCGCGGCGCCCGGCAGGCAGCCCGCCACTCGCGCCGGATCGGTCAGGAACTCCCAGACCGCCGCCGCGGGCGCCCGGACGGTGAAGCTCTTCTCGATCTGCATCGCCATGGGGTCGTGGCCTCAGGCGGCGAGGAGCGGCAGCAGCCGCTCGAGGGACGCCAGGTCGTGGGCCGGGAGAAGGCGGTCGACGTACGGCAGCGCCGCCGCCATCGCGCGGGCCGTCGGCTCGTAGCGCGCGTCCCCGGCGAGCGGGTTGAGCCAGAGCACCCGCCGGGCACGCGCCTGGACGGCGCGCATCGCAGGGGCGAGCGGCGCGAGGTCGCCGCGGTCGAGGCCGTCGCTCAGGACGAGCACGGTGGTCTGCCGGTTCACCAGCGGGTCGAGATAGTACTCCACGAACTCGGCCAGGCACTCGCCGATCTTCGTGCCCCCCGACCAGTCGGGGACGCCGGCGGCCAGGCGCTCGAGCGTCGCCTCCACCCGCCCCGGCCGCAGCCAGGGGGTGAGCCGTACCAGCGCGGTGTTGAAGGCGAAGACCTCGGTCCGCGGCACGGCGCGGCGCACCGCCAGGACGAACGCGAGGAGGAACCGCGTGTGCGGCTCCATCGAGCCGCTGGTGTCGCAGAGGACGACCAGGCGGGGCTCCTCGAGCGGCCGCGCCCGCCGCGCCAGCTTCAGCAGCTCGCCGCCGTGGGCGACGGCGCGGCGGAAGCTGCGCCGCAGGTCGGGCTCACCCCGGCCGCGCACCGGCACCCGCCGGCGGCTGGGGCGGGTGGCGAGGCGCAGCGCCAGGCGGTCGAGGAGGCGCTCCATCGCCTGGAGGTCGGCCGGCGAGCAGGCGTCGAAGGCCTTGCGCCGCAGCAGCGCCTCCGGGCTCCAGCCCGGCGCGCCCTCTCCGGGGAGCGCGTCCGCTCCCTCGACCGCGGCGCCCGGCGGCGCTGCGAGCGCGCCGCCCGCTCGCTTCTTCGCGGCAGTCTGCAGGCGGGGCGGGCGGGGCGGGGACGGCTGCGCCGGCGCGCCCTCGCCGCCCGCGCTCCACAGGCGCGCGAACAGCTCCTCGAACGCCGCGGCGTCGCGCGGCCGGATCTTGAGCGCCGCGCGCAGGGCGAAGCGGACTTCGTCGCGGTCGCTCAGGTCCACCAGGGTGAGTGCCGCGACACCGTCCGCCGCATCGCTCAGGGTGACCGCGACGCCGCGCTCGCGCAGGGCGCGCGCGAAGCCGGCGAGGTGCGCGACGAGGTCCGGCCGGCTCACCCCGCCGCCCCCACCGCCTCCGCCATCAGCGCCTCGACCTCGGTCGTGCCCAGCTCGTGCAGATCGTGCCGGTCCTTCAGGATGCACCCCAGCGTCTGCTCCACCGTCTCGCGGTCGAGGTGCTCGCCGTGGAGGCGGACGAGCGCCTGCGCCCAGTCGATCGTCTCCGCCACCCCCGGCGCCTTGGCCAGCCGCCGCCGCCGCAGCGCCTGCATGAAGCGGCCGATCTCCGCCGCCAGGCGCGCGCCGGCCTCCGGCACCCGGGTGCGCAGGATGCGCACCTCCTTCTCCAGCGTCGGGTGCTCGATATGGAGGTAGAGGCAGCGCCGGCGCAGGGCGTCGCCGATCTCGCGCGTGCGGTTGGAGGTGAGGACGACGTAGGGGACGTGCTCGGCGCGGACGGTCCCCAGCTCCGGGATCGTCACCTGGAAGTCCGACAGCAGCTCGAGGAGGAAGGCCTCGAAGGCCTCGTCGGCGCGGTCGATCTCGTCGATCAGCAGCACCGGCGGCGCCTCGCGCCGGGTGATGGCGCGCAGCAGCGGCCGCTCCAGCAGGTAGGCGCGGCTGAAGATCAGCTCCTCGATCTCGCCGGCGCTCCTCCCCTCCCCTTCGGCCAGGCGCAGGCGGAGGAGCTGGCGCTGGTAGTCCCATTCGTAGAGCGAGGTCGCGACGTCCAGCCCCTCGTAGCACTGCAGGCGGATCAGCTCGGTGTCGAGCAGGCGCGCCCAGACCTTCGCCACCTCGGTCTTGCCCACGCCGGCGTCCCCCTCGACGAGGAGCGGCCGGCGCATCTCCTGGGCGAGGTACAGCGTCGTGGCGAGTGCCGGGTCGGCGATGTAGCCCTGCCGCTCCAGGTCCTCCAGGAGCGCCGCGATCTCGGGTCTCACGCGGCGCCTCCAGCCGCCGCGTAGCGCTCCGGGGCGGCGAGGAACTTGCCGCGGCAGCCGCCGCAGCAGAAGTAGAAGGTCCGGCCGGCGTGCTCGGCGGTGTGGCGGGCGCCGGCGATCTCGACCGTCATGCCGCAGATCGGATCGACGGCCTGCGCGGGGTCGGCGGCGGGCGCCTCCCGCGGCGCGGCGGCGCGCCGCCGCTGGACGATCTCCGCCAGCACGCTCAAGGCGATCTCCTCGGGCGTCCGCGCGCCGATGTCGAGGCCGGCCGGGCAGCGGATGGTGTCGAGCGCCGCGGCCGGCACGCCCTGCGCCAGGAGGGTCCGCCGCATCTCGGCGAAGCGCCGCGCGCTCGCCACGACGCCCAGGTAATCCGGGGCCAGCGCCAGCGCCTCGCGGATCGCCGCCTCGTCGTCTTCGCCGAGCGTGGCGACCACCGCGAAGCGCGGCGCGCGCGGCCCCTCCGCGGCCGGCTCCGCCGCCGCGGCGCCGGTCCCTGCGGCGACCGAGTACCCCATGTCCTTCCCGAGCACCGCCAGGGCGCGCGCCGCGGGGGAGTCGCCGTACACCACCAGCCGCGGCGCCGGCAGGACCGGCTCGAGATGGATCTCCACGGTGCCTCCGCTGTGGCAGGTCATGGGGAAGACGTCCACCCCCGGCCGGCGCTCGGCCTCCGGCTCGGGGGCCAGCACGAAGCGCCGCGGCCGGCCGTCGGCGAGCGCCGCCCGCGCCTCGCGCACCACGACCGAATGCGTGCAACTGCCGCCGAGCCAGCCGTGGAAGGCGCCGGCGGCGGTGACCAGCGCCGCGTCGCCGAGCTGCGCCGAGCTGGGCGCCCCGCGGCGGACCACCAGGGCCAGCGCGAACGGCTCTTCCCGGCGGGTCAGCTCGGCGGCGAGTTGCAGGAGCTCGGCGCGCACGGCGCTACCCCCCCGCCGTCACGCGCTCGTAGTCCTCGGGTACGTCCAGATCGGCGAGCGCCGCCGCCGGCCAGGCGAGGATTTCGGCCTCCGCCCGGTGGCGCTTGACGACCTGCCGCCCGCAGCCGCTCCCCTCGGTCATCTCCAGCAGCTCACCGAAGAGCACGCGGTCGTAGAGCATGGGCGGGGCGTTGACCCCCTCGTAGTCGGAGATGACGAGCGGCGCCGCGCCCGCCCGCCAGCGCGCGGCGAGGCCGGCCAGCATCTCGGCGGACGAACGGCATGACGGCGAGCATCACCACCACCGCCCGCGCCGCCGCGGGCAGCGCGGCGACGCCGCTCTGCAGCGAGGAGGTGATCCCGGTCTCGTAGTCGCGGTTGAGCACCACCACGCACGGCAGGTCCTGGAGCTCCCGCTCCGTCCGCTCCGCGTCGTGGCCGAGCACCACGAGCAGCGGCGACAGCCCCGCCTCCAGGGCCCGCCGCGCCGCCCGCCGCACCAAGCTCTCGCCCTCGAGCTCGAAGAGCAGCTTGTTGCTCCCCATCCGGCTCGAGGTGCCGGCGGCGAGCAGGACGCCGG
>DASWHY010000192.1:0-6442 GCA_036397955.1 Thermoanaerobaculia bacterium
CGATCGCCGCCACGGCGCGCGACACCGGCAGCTCCATCGAGGTGCGCGCCGCGGGGAACCCCTCGTCCCAGACCCAGGCGCGCGATCCGCGGGTGGGCGAGGCAGGTGGCGAGGTCGGGCGCCTCGCGCACGACGTGGAAGCCGGCGCGGCGGACGTGCTCCTCGACGAGCGCCTGCACCTGGCGGCTACCGAATACGACTACGCCGTGTGTGGCAACACCTGCGCCGTGCAATAAGCACACCGCCGCGCCGCAGCGGGGATATTGCTCAGGCACTCCGGGCATTCTCGGGTTGGCTGTGGCTTCGGCTCGGACGGTTTCGCCCGCGCGAGCAAGCGGCTCATCGGCGCAACGACGAGGAAGTACACGACTGCGACCGTGATCAGGAAGGTGAGAATGTCGTTGAGAATGTTGCCCCACAGGAGCGGTCCAGTGCGTATCGCGGAGAAGTCGGCGACACCTCCGGCCATGGCGATCAGCGGTGTGATGAAATTCTTCACCACCGAGCTGATTACAGCCCCGAAGGCGGCCCCGAGCACGACGGCGACCGCGAGGTCGACCACGTTGCCGCGCAGGACGAAATCGCGAAATCCCTTGAGCATCGATCAGGCCCTCCTAGAGGATCTCGTACGCGACGCTCAACTCGAGAGAGCCGACGGTAGATGCCCCCCGGTCAAGAACGACTGAGATTCGATCCCCATCGGAGATCGCGAAGGTGCCCGGGACATCGACGCTGCCCGTGCTGCCAGCAAGGATCACGGTAGACACCGGGGTTGCCACGCCATTGACCATGAGTGTCACCGGCGTATCCCCATCGTATGTGTTTGCCGTGACGAGGATTCTCAGGTTCTGGATCACTCCGTCGCGCGGCGATCGGTAGACGGGAATGCCGCCCCCAAAATGGACGAAGTTGACCGCGGCGCCTCCTACCCCGAAACTGCCGCCATGAACCATGATGCTGCCGGCCGTGTTCCCTGGCGCGCTCGCCGGCCAGTGCGCTGGAGACTCCGAGGGGAGACAGGCATCATTCGGGTCGACGATCCGCACCTGACCGTTGACCTTTTTCACGCAGGCATGGATCAACGTTGGGTCACCGCCGTCCGCGAAGAGGGGCGGGGTGAAAAGGACTGACAGGGCGACAGCGATTCCCGCCAAGATCAAGCGCGTGTGAGAACGTCGTTGTGCCATGGCTGTCTCCTTTTTCAGTTCGGCTAGGGCCACTCGTCCCCCAGCCGCGCCATCAGCAGGGCGTAGATCTCGATCCCGTCCCAGAGGTTCTGCAGGCGAAGGTTCTCGTCGGCGGCGTGCTGGTTGTTGTCGTGGTTGACCATCGGCACGACGAGGAGCGGCGCGTGGAGGACCTCGGCGAAGAGATGGAGCGGGAGGCTGCCGCCCAGGGTCGGGGTCTCGATCGCCGGCTGGCCGGTCGCCTCGCCGACGATCGCCGCCACGGCGCGCGAGACCGGCAGCTCCATCGAGGTGCGCGCCGCGGGGTACCCCTCGTCCCAGACCAGGCGCGCGATCCGCGGGTGGGCGAGGCGGGTCGCGTGGTCGGGCGCCTCGCGCACGACGTGGAAGCCGGCGCGGCGGACGTGCTCTTCGACGAGCGCCTGCACGCGGTCCGGGGTCTGGTCCGGGACCAGCCGGAAGTCGAGCGAGGCCTGCGCCTCGGTGGGGATGGCGTTGCGCGCCTTGGCGCCGACGTCGCCGGCCGCGAGGCCGCGCAGGTTGAGCGCCGGCAGCATCACCCGGTCCTGGAGGCGGCCGTCCGCCTCGCTGCGGGCGAGCCCGACCTCGCGCAGCAGCGCCTCCTCGACGGGCGGCACCGCCGCCGCCGCCCGCCGCTCCAGCTCGGTCGGCGGCCGGACGTCGTCGTAGAAGCCGGAGATCAGGATGCGCCCCTCGGCGTCGCGCATGCCGGCCAAGAGGCCGGCGAGCAGGAGCGCCGGGTTGGGCGCCCAGTTGCCGTAGTTGCCGCTGTGCAGGGCGCGGGTGGCGCCGTAGACCGTCAGCTCCAGCCCGACGACCCCGCGCCCGCCGTAGACGACCTGGTAGCGGCGGGTCGGGTGGACGGGCCCGTCGGCGAAGATCCAGGCGTCGGCGGCGAGGAGGTCCTTGTGGGCCGCCAGGATCTCGCGCAGGTGGGGCGACCCCGCCTCCTCCTCGGCCTCGAAGAAGAACTTGAGGTTGACCGAGGGCGCGACACCGGCGGCGCGGAGGGCATCGAGGGCCGCGAGGAGGCCGACGATCGGCCCCTTGTCGTCCGAGGCCGAGCGGGCGAAGAGCCGCCACTCCGGGTCGAGGGGACCGGCGACGGCGGCCAAGTCCACCGTTTCGGGCGCCGCGCCGCCGGCGGCGGTCGGCAGCGGCCCGGTGCGCAGGACCGGCTGGAACGGGTGGCTCTGCCACTGCGCCGGATCGGCCGGCTGGCCGTCGACGTGGGCGTAGAAGACGACGGTGCGCTCGGCACCCGGCACGCGCAGCTCGCCGTAGACCGTCGGCGGCGCCTCGCCGGTGCGCAGCACCCGCGCCGCGATCCCCCGCCGCTCGAGCATCCCGACCAGGTGCCGCGCGTTGGCCTCGATCTCCTCGCGGTTCGCGGCGAGGTTGGGAAGGGCGAGGAGGTCGCTCAGCTCGCGCACGATTTCTTTTTCGTGCCCCGCGCGCCAGGCGCGGACCCGGTCGCGCAGCGCCATCGCATCGCCGACGGCGGCGCCGTTCGCGCCGGCGGGACCGGCGCCGAGGAGCGCCTGCGCGGCGACCAGGAGCACCGCCGGACCGAATCGTCGGAGTTGCGTTGCGGCCGTCATGGCGGCGATTATCCTCGAACCTCGTCGCCCGAGCACACCACAATCGACCGTGCGCGTCCTCGCCCTCATCGCCGCCTGGAACGAGGAGCGCTTCATCGCCGGCTGCCTGGAGCACCTCTTCGCCCACGGCGTCGAGGCCTACCTCTGCGACAACGACTCGACGGACGGCACGGTCGAGATCGCCGAGCGCTACCTCGGGCGGGGGTTGCGCGGCATCGAGCGCCTGCCGCGCGACGGCACCTTCCGCTGGCGTCGTATCCTGGAGCGGAAGGCCCAGCTCGCGGCCATGCTCGACGCCGACTGGTACCTCCACCTCGACGCCGACGAGGTGCCGCTGCCGCCGCGCAGCGCCGGGACGCTCGCCGCAGCGCTGGCCGAGGTCGACGCGGAGGGCTGCAACGCAGTCGACTTCGACGAGTTCACCTTCGTGCCGACGCTCGAGAGCCCCGATCACGACCATCCGAACTTCCGTCGCACCATGCGCTGGTACTATCCCTTCGCTCCCGCTCGTCCCCATCGGTTGATCGCCTGGAAGCGGCAGCCGGAGCGCGTCGAGCTTGCCGCCTCCGGCGGCCATGTCGTCGCGTTCCCCGGCCGGCGGATCTGGCCGCGGCGCTTCGGCCTGCGGCACTACCTGTTCCTGAGCCGCGAACACGCCGTGCGCAAGTACGGGAGCCGGCGGTACGACGCGGACGAGGTGCGCGGCGGCTGGCACGGTTGGCGCTCCTCGCTGCGCGCCGAGGCGGTGCGGCTGCCGCACGAGGTCGAGCTGCGCGTCGCGGACTCGGACGCCGAGCTCGACCCCTCCGAGCCGCGCATCGAGCACTGCATCCTGTGGGCGGACCCGTGAGCGCCGGCGCGACACCGGCGGCGAGCGCGACGACCGCGGCCGGGAAGCGTCCGGTCGTCCTATGCATCGTCAATCGGCCGAACTGGGCGCACGACCGCAAGACCGACGCCCTGGCCCGGGAGCTCTCCGGCGCTTACCGCATCGTCAAGCGCTACCAGGCGGAGGTCTCCGCCGAGGAGCTGGAGCGGGCCGACTGCGTGCTCCTGTACTACTGGCTCCAGCTCGCGGACCTGAGCGGTCTGCGCGACGCCCTCGACCGGGTGCGGGACCGGCTGCTGATCGGCATCTGCAGCGAGTTCGAGTTGGAGGGGGACCGGCAGGCGCCGGGGCTGGCGGCCCTACGGGCGATGGCGCGCGCGGTGTTCGTCAACAACGAGCGGCTGCTGCGCTTCGCGGCGCAGCTCAGCCAGCCGGTCTTCTATACGCCCAATGGCGTCGACACCCGCTTCTTCCGCCCGACCTCGGCGGCGCGCCGGCCCGGGCCGCTCCGCGTCGGCTGGGCGGGAAGCCTCACCAACCACACCCCGGAGCACCGTGGGGTCCACGAGTTCATCGCACCCGCCGTCGCGGCGGTGCCCGGAGCGGAGCTGCGGCTGGCCGCGCGCGAGGAGGTCTGGCGCGGCCCCGGCGAGATGCTCGACTTCTACCACTCGCTCGACGTCTACGTCTGCGCCAGCCGGAGCGAGGGCACTCCCAACCCCTGCCTCGAAGCCGCGGCCTGCGGCCTGCCGGTCGTCACCACCCGCGTGGGCAACATGCCCGAGCTACTGCGCCACGGCGAGAACGGCCTCTTCGTCGAGCGCAGCGTCGAGTCGATCGCCGCCGCGCTCGCCACCCTGCGCGACGACCCGCCCCTGCGCGCCCGCCTCGGCCGCGCCGCCCGCACCACGGTCGAGGCGGCATGGGACTGGCGGCAGGCGGCGGGAGCCTACGCCGCGATGCTCCGGACGGTGCTGGGGCGCGGGGCCTGAGAGCGGTGCGACAATCTCGCGGGATGGACCCGATGGAGAGGGCGTGAGCTCGCCGACTTGGAGCGAGTTGCGCCGGGACCTCGAGGCGCTGCATCGCGCGGCGCTGGCGGCGGCGGACCCGAGGGCCGCCGTGACCCGGGTCCTCGCCCTCCACGCCGACGGACTCCGCGTCGGCGACGAGAGGGTTGCGCTGACGCCCACCGGGCGGCTCTGGTTGGTCGCCGCGGGGAAGGCGTCGCTCGGCATGGCCGAAGCCGCGATCGCGGCGCTCGGGAAGCGGATTTCCGGCGGCGTCGTGGCCCACCCGGTGGGGGCCGCCGCGCTCGCCGACGGCCGAGCGCGCTGGCCTGCCGAGGTGCGCCGGATCGCCGCCGGCCATCCGCTGCCCGACGACGGCAGCCTCGCGGCCGGCGAGCAGGTCTCGCGGCTGGTCGCGGAAGCGAGCTCGGACGACGTCGTCCTGGTGCTCCTCTCGGGCGGCGCCTCGGCCCTGCTCGAGAGCCTGCAGCCGGGAGTCTCGCTTGCCGCCCTCCGCCAGGTGACGCTGGCGCTGCAGCACGCCGGCGCCGACCTCGCCGAGCTCAACACCGTCCGCCGCTGCCTGTCGGGGCTCAAGGGCGGCGGTCTGGCGCGGCGCGCCGCGCCGGCGCGGGTCGTCACGCTGGCGCTCTCCGACGTGCTCGGCGACCGGCCGGAAGACATCGGCTCCGGCCCCACCGTGCCGTCGCCGACCGGCCCGCGCGAAGCGATGGAGGTGCTCGCCCGCAGCGGCGTCGCCTCGACGGCGCCGGCGGTGATGGCGGCACTCGGGCGGTCGGGCGAGCCGCCGTCCGCGCCGGCGGCTCCGGCGGACCGCTACCACGTGATCGCCTCCAACCGGCTGGCGGCCGAGGCGGTCGCCCGGGCGGCGGCACGGCGCGGCTTCCGCTCGCAGGTCGTCACCACGTTCCTCCAGGGCGAGGCGCGCGAGGCCGGGAAGCTCATCGGCGGCTGCGCCGCGAGCGTGCTGGGACATGCGGTGCCGTTCGCGGCGCCCGCCTGCCTGGTCTTCGGCGGCGAGACCACCGTCACCGTGCGCGGCAGCGGCCGCGGCGGGCGCAATCAGGAGGTGGCGCTGGGGGCGGCGCTGGCCCTCGCGGGCTGGGACCACGCCGCAGTGTTCAGCTTTGCCACCGACGGGATCGACGGTCCCACCGCCGCCGCGGGTGCGATCGCCACCGGCGACACCGTCGGCCGCGCCGCCGCGCTCGGCCTTTCCCCCCATCGCGCCCTGGCTGACAACGACAGCGAGCCCTTCTTCCGTGCCCTCGGCGACCTCTGGGTGAGCGGGCCGACCGGGACCAACGTGAACGACTTGACGGTGGCGCTGGCCTATCCGTGAGCCGTCGGAGCGCGCCGCGCGCGACGTGTGCGGCCTGGTCCCCGAGCTGATACCCTCGGAGCCGGCGACTGGAGCGATCCCCCAGTTGAAGGCCCGGAGCTGATCGACTCGAAACCGGCATCTCGGCACCCACCCCGAGCGATGGCGCCGCGACAGGGCGAGCACGCGCCGTTTCGCATCCTTCGGCGCCCGGATCCGGACTGGGGAGCCAGGCCCCTCCTGCTGGTCACCGACCTCGACGGCAGCCTCCTCGACGAGACCTACAGCTTCGAGCCGGCGCGGCCCGCGCTCGCGGCGCTCGCCGCCGCCGGTGCGGCGCTGGTGCTGGCCAGCAGCAAGACGCGCGCGGAGATGGAGCCCATCGCCGCCCGGCTGGGTCTACGGCCCCCCCTGATCGTCGAGAACGGCGGCGCGATCCTGATGCCGGACGA
>DASWHY010000193.1:0-2062 GCA_036397955.1 Thermoanaerobaculia bacterium
CTCCCGCCGACCATCAGCGGGACGGGCTCAGGAGGACTTTTGCCCTGCCTGGTCTTCCATCCGGCAAGGGTAGGGCCCGGCGACGCGACCGAGGCCGAGGGCGAGGAGGACCAGGAGGGCGGCCGCCGGCAGCGCACCGCGCCGCCGGTCGAGGAGGACCTTCACCAGCGCCGCGACGACGAAGTAGACGGCGAGGAGGACGAGGAGCCCGGAGGCCACCGCATTGATCAGCTCGACGTCGAGCCCTTCGGTGGCCGCCAGGTTGGCGACGAAGAGCTTGCCCAGCGCCCAGAGGGTGATCGTCAGCACGAAGAGCATCGGAAGCAAGGTGAAGGCCAGCCGCCGGCGCGCCTGGTGGAGCCAGACGGTGATGGCGAGGAGCGTGAGCGCCGCGAGGAGCTGGTTCGAGGCGCCGAAGAGGGTCCAGAACTTGACCCACATCCCCTCTCCCGCCCAGCCGAGGAGGACGACGGGCGCCACGATCGTGGCGAGGGTCCCGGCCGCCACCCCGGCCGGGCCGCGCCAGCCGCACAGCTCCTGCACGATGTAGCGGCCGAGGCGGGTGCAGACGTCGAGAGTGTCGAAGACGAAGGTCGAGAAGGCCATGGCGCCGAAGGTGATGGCGAAGGGCAGCCGTTCGGCGCCGATCAGCAGGGTGAGGAAGCGGCCGATGCCGTTGCCGTAGACGGTCCCCGGCGCCAGCCCCTCGAGCTCGGACGGCGCGGCGATCATCACCGTCACCAGCGCGATGACCGCCACGAACCCCTCGGCGAGCATGGCGCCGAAGCCCACCGGCTGGAGGTGGGACTCGCGGTCCACCTGCTTCGAGGTGGTGCCCGAGCAGACGAGGCCGTGGAAGCCCGAGCAGGCGCCGCAGGCGATGGTGACGAAGAGGAAGGGGAAGAGGGTGCCGGTCATGCCGCCCACGTCCCAGGTCTTGAACGGCTCCTGGCGGATCTCGTAGCCGCCGAAGAAGATGCCGATCACCCCCAGCGCCAGCGCCGAATAGAGGATGAAGCCGCCGAGGTAGCCGCGCGGCTGGAGCAGCGTCCAGACCGGCACCACCGAGGCGAGCGCGCAGTAGGCCAGGATCCCGAAGGCCCACACTTTGTAGTCGAGGACGAAGAGGTGGGAGAGCTTGGTCCCCAGCCAGGCGAGGGCGAAGGCGGCGGGGACGAAGACCGCGGTCGCCAGCCAGAGCGGCGGCTTCAAGTAGCGCTGCACCAGGCCGAGGACGATCGACAGGAGCAGGTAGAGGACCGAGGCCGCGGCGACGGCGCCGCCGGGGTGGAAGCCGGCGGCGTTGCCGGCGAGCTCCTCGCTGCCGACGACGAAGCTGCGCGCCGTGATGTCGGCGAAGGCGACGATGACGTAGACGAGCGCGATCCAGATGAACGCCATCATCGCCAGCCCGGCGCGCCGGCCCAGGTGCTCGCGCGCGATCTCGGCGACCGACCGGGCGCCGTGGCGCACCGACGCGGTGAGGCTCGCGAAGTCGTGCACCGCGCCGATCAGCACTACCCCGAGACCGATCCAGAGCAGGCAGGGCAGCCAGCCGTAAGCCTGGGCGGCGATGATCGGCCCGGCAATCGGCCCGGCCGCGGCGATGGCGGCGAAGTGCTGGGCGAAAAGATAGAAGGGGCGCGTGGGGACGTAGTCCACCCCGTCCTCCAGCGCCCGCGCCGGCGTCGTCCGCGCATCGTCGAGCCCGAACTGCCTCGCCACCCAGCCGCCGTAGAGCCGGTAGGCCACGGCCATCAAGGCCAGGAAGGCGGTGGCGAGGAGGGTGAGGGTCATGGGGGAGGTCTCGGCAAAGTGCGCGGGGAGTCTGCCGCAGGTGGGGGCGGGGCGCCAGTCCGGGCCTCGACTGCAGGAAGGCGATGGCGGCCGATCAGCGCCGCTCGATGCCGTGCAGCTCGACATGCCGATGAAGCTGCGCAGCGACCGCCGTTCTCTCAGCCAAGATCCGACGCCCGATCCGCGCCGCCTCCCGCACGTCCTCCCGCGGAGAGTCTTCGAGTCGCGCGAAGCACTGCTCCCATGCAGCCGACCAGCCGCCACG
>DASWHY010000194.1:0-3223 GCA_036397955.1 Thermoanaerobaculia bacterium
GCGGTCCCCCCGGGGAGCTCTGAGCAAGCGCTGGCAACCCCCACCGCAGTCCACCGCCGATCCGGCGCGCAGCGAAGCGCAGGCGCGCGCCTCAGATTCAGCAGTCCACGAAGAGCGCGCGCCGGTCCCCGGGGGGACCGCCCCCCACCGGCCTCACGCAGAAGGCGCCGCCTGGATGGCCTTCACCGCCCTGGCCTGGTCGATCACGCCCCCCCTAGACAAGCTGGCCTTAGAGCGCTCGAGCACCCCCTTCCACGCCCTCGTCCTGACCGCCGGCGTAGCCCTCATCGTCCTCCTGATCCTGATCGCCCGAGGCCGCGCCCGAGAGCTCACCGGCGCCGCCCGCGTCCCCGGAATCTTCGCAGTCGCCGTCATTTCCGGTACCCTCGCCCTCGCCCTGCAGCTCCTCGCCTTCCAGGGGCTCTGGGTCGGCGTCGTGGAAACCCTCAAGCGCGGCATCGGCAACGTCATGGCCTTGGTCCTCGGCCGCACCCTCTTCGGCGAGCGCGCCGGCTGGCGCGCCCTCGGCGCCGTCCTCGCCATGGCCGCCGGCGTCGCCTTGATCCTCCTCGCCGCCTGCGCGCCAAGCAACGGCGCCGCCGCGCCCGCCGCTGGCGCCGCCCCCCCCGAGCGCCCCGCAACCCGCCTGCCGCTCCACACCCTCCGCCTCCCCCCCGGCTTCAAGATCGACGTCTGGAGCGAAGAGCTCCCCGGCGCCCGCTCCATGGCCCTGTCGCCGAACGGCGTCCTCTACGTCGGCACCCGCGACGACGTCGTCTACGCCGCCGTCGACCGCGACGGCGACGGCCGCGCCGAGCGCGTCCACACCATCGCCCGCAACCTGCGCATGCCCAACGGCGTCGCCTGGCGCGACGGCGCCCTCTACGTCGCCGAGGTCTCGCGCGTCCTGCGCTACGACGGCATCGACGGCCGCCTCCAGAGCCCACCCGCGCCCGTCGTCGTCCGCGACGACTTCCCGCGCGACCGCCACCACGGCTGGAAGTTCATCGCCTTCGGGCCGGACGGCTGGCTCTACGTGCCGGTCGGGGCGCCGTGCAACCTCTGCGAGCCGGAGGACCCGATCTACGCCGCGATCACCCGCATGCGCCCCGACGGCAGCGAGCGCGAGATCTTCGCCCGCGGCGTGCGCAACACCGTCGGCTTCGACTGGCACCCGCAGAGCAAGGAGCTGTGGTTCACCGACAACGGCCGCGACAGGCTCGGCGACGACGTGCCGCCCGACGAGCTCAACCGCGCGCCGCGGGCCGGGCTCCACTTCGGCTACCCCTACTGCCACGGCCGCGCGATCGCCGACCCAGAGCTCGGCCGGATACGTCCCTGCGCCGAGCTGACGCCCCCCGCCCGCGAGCTCGGCCCGCACGTGGCGGCGATCGGCATGCGCTTCTACCGCGGCGCCATGTTCCCCGCCGAGTACCGCGGCCAGATCTTCATCGCCGAGCACGGCTCCTGGAACCGCTCGACGCCGATCGGCTACCGCGTCACGCGCGTCAAGCTCGACGGCGACCGCGCGGTCGCCTACGAGCCGTTCGTCGAGGGGTGGCTGCAAGGCGAGGATGAGTGGGGGCGGCCGGCGGACGTGCAGGAGCTGCCGGACGGCTCGCTCCTGGTCTCCGACGACAGCGCCGGAGCGGTCTACCGCGTCACCTACGCCGCGCCGCGGTGAGCGCGCGCCCGTCCGGGGAACGCCGGGAAGAACGCCCGGCGCGTAGGCCGGGCGCTACGGTCTGGCGCTGGTTCTTCCCCGAGCGGGCGGCGCCGCCGCCGGAGCTGCTGGCGCTCCTCGCCCGCGTCTACCCGACGCTCGACCTCTCCGCCGTCACCTTCCACCGCGGCTTCCCGCACCTGCTGCGGCGGCTGCGGCACAGCGGCATCACGCTGCCGGCCACGCTCTCGCTCCGGCGCGCCCGCATCTACGTCCACCCGCGCGCCTGGGACCCGGACTCGCGCGGCGGCCGCAGCCTGCTGCTGCACGAGGCCTTCCACGCCCTGCAGATGCAGGAGAGCGGGCGCGGTCCGGGCCTCCTGCGGCCGTTCATCGTCCTCTACCTGGCGCTCGCCGCCGCGCGCCGCTTCCGCTACCGCGGCCACCCGCTGGAGGAGGCCGCCTACGCCGTGGCCGGAGCGCCGGAGAGCCGCTACGACTGCGCCGGCGAGGAGGGCTGCGGGAGCGTCGAGACGAGCGGGCCCGGCGTCCTCGCCTGCCTCGCCGCGGCGCTGCCCGCCGGCGGGCGCCTGCTCGCCGTGCCGTGGCTCGCGCTGTGGGGGATCGCCGCGGCCCTCCTCTGGCTCGCGGCGCTGGCGGTCGAAGGGGCCGGCGCGCTCGCCGCCGGGCTCGTCTGGCTGGCCGCCGCGCCGGCCGCGCTCGCCCGCAAGTTGCGCCCTTAAGGGCATTCTATCCTTTCGATTATTAAGGTTTTCTCGTGCGCTGCCGCCCGCTGCGCCGCGCCGCGGCTGTAACGCATTCGCGCCCGCAACGCCAAAGCAGGCACCGGTTTGCGGCGGATCGTCGCGCCCGCCGGCTTGAGGCCCGAGAGGGGCCGGGTTAACATCGCGCCTCTTCCGATCTCGAGAGCGCGGTTCACACATCCCAGGAGGACTGGCATGGACCATCGGACGGACGAAGCGGCCATCCGGGCCCGCATCAAGGACGTCATCGCGCACGTGGCGGGGCTCGACGTCGAACGGATCGGCGACGAGGCGTCGCTGCGGGAGGACCTGCACCTCGACTCCCTGTCGCTGCTCGAGATCGGGGTCGACGTCGACTACGCCTTCCAGCTCGGTCTGCCCGACGAGCGCTTCAAGGAGGTGCGCAGCATCCCCGGCATGGTCGCCCTGGTCAGCGAGCGCCTCGAGGAGCTGGCCGTGGGAGCGCAGGCGGCCTCGGCATGAGGCGCCGGATCGTCGTCACCGGCCTCGGGGCGGTGACGCCGGCCGGAGCGGGCGGGCGTCTCGATGGGGACGACCTCGGGCGAGCCGGTGGAGGTGGAGCGCTTCGACGACCGCTACCTGGCGGGCGAGCTGGACCGGGTGGGTACGGAGTTCATGGGCCTCTACCCCTGCCACATGATCGCGGCGCACGTGGCGCGGGAGCTGGGGTTCGGCGGGGTCAACACGATGATTCCGGCGGCTTGCGCGGCGGGCAACTACGCGGTGGCGCACGCGCTCGACGTGCTGCGGGCCGGGCGCGCGGACCTGATGCTGG
>DASWHY010000195.1:0-2700 GCA_036397955.1 Thermoanaerobaculia bacterium
CGCGACGATGTTCCCCTCCGGCTGCTCCAGCGCCCCGCCCGGCCAGCCGGCCAGCGTCCGCGCCGCCTCGGCGCGCAGGCGCCCGGCGGTCAGCGGCTCGCCGCCGAGCCGCAGCTCGCCGTCCCGCTCCGCGGCCGCGGCGAGCAGCGCTGCCACCGCCCGCAGCGCCGCCGCCGTTCCCGCCGCCACCCGCCGCATCTCTTCCAGCTCCCAGTCCCGCTTCCGCTTGCGCAGCCCGAGGACCAGGCCGTTACCGGCCGCGAACGTCCAGCCGCGCTCGCCGAGGCGGGCGCAGACCTCGTGCAGCACCCCGGCCGGCCCGTGGCCGGCGAGCGCCAGCCGGCCCGGTGGCCGCAGCCCGGCGAGCGCCAGGCCGCGCGCCAGCACCGCGGCGAGGAAGGGCGCCGGCGGCAGCCCCTCGTCGAGCAGGCGGTGGACCTCCAGCGCCCCCGGCTCGAGGAGCGGCAGGCCGGTGGCCGCCGCCTCCTCGCGCTCCATGGGCGTGAGGAAGCCGAGACGGGGAGGCCCGTCCGGCGCTGCGATGAGGAAGCTCTGCCCAAGGTGGACCGGGCCGACGAAAGGGGCGAGGTCGGGGTCCCGCGCCGAGCGGGCGACGACCAGCAGGGCGGCGCAGCCGAGGCGGGCGAGCCCGTCCCGCAGCTCCCCCGCCCCGCCGTCCATGCGCGTTACAGGTTCCGGTCGATGAAGCTCTGGAAGGCGGACTTGGGCATGGCGCCCATCATGCGGTCCACCATCTGCCCGCCCTTGAACAGGATGAAGGTGGGGATGCTGGAGACCTGGTACTGGTAGCCGAGCTTCTGGTTCTGGTCCACGTCCACCTTGGCGATCCGCACCTTGCCGTCCATCTCCTCCGCCAGCTCGTCGAGCACCGGCGCCACCATCCGGCAGGGACCGCACCAGGCGGCCCAGAAGTCCACCAGCACCGGCTGCTCGGACTTCAGCACGTCGCTCTCGAAGTTCTGGTCGGTGATCGTCACCACTTTGTCGCTGGCCATCGTCTGTCGTTCTCCCCCTTGCAAGTGTCCACCAATCCAACAACGAACCCTTCCCGCTTACTCCCGCAGCGCTTGCACGTCCTGCTCCAGCCGGCGGCTGGCGAAGTGCTCGCGGGTGGCCTCGACGTCGCGCCGGATCTGCGCCGAGAGGTCCATCACCGACGGGAAGATCCGCTCCTCGCGCAGCCGCTTGTGGAAGGCCAGCTCTACCCGCTCGCCGTAGACGTCGGCCGAGAAGTCCAGGATGTGGCTCTCGACGACCCGCTGGTAGTTCTCGTAGACCGTCGGCCGGGTGCCGATGTTGGTCACGCAGTCGAAGGTGGCGGGGAAGCTCGGGAAGTGGACGCGCGAGACGTAGACGCCGTCCGCCGGCACCAGCTCGTTGTCCGGCGCCAGGTTGATCGTCGGCCAGCCCAGCTTCTGCCCCATGCGGTCGCCGCGGGCGATCAGGCCGGCGAGCGAGTAGGGGCGCCCGAGCATCTCCCAGGCCTCGCCGGCGCTGCCGTCGGCGACGGCGCGGCGGATGCGCGTCGAGGAGATCCGCTCCCCCTTGTAGTGCACCTCCGGCACGCCGAAGGCGGCGAAGCCGAAGCCCTCGCCGAGCTGGCGCAGCAGCGGCAGGTCCCCCTCCCGCCGGTGGCCGAAGACGAAGCCCGAGCCGACGTAGATCTCCTCGACCGCCAGCTTCTCGACCAGGAAGTCGCGCACGAAGAGCCGCGCCGGCAGGCGCGAGAACTCGCGGGTGAAGCGGACGACGAGCACCACCTCGATCCCGGCCTCGTCGAGGAGCCGCTCCTTCTGCTCCAGCGTCGAGAGCCGCGGCGGCACCCGCTCGGGGGCGAGCACCGCCAGCGGGTGGGGCTCGAAGGTGACGACGACCGGCGTCGCGCCGGCGTCCCGGGCGCGCGCCACGACGAGGTCGAGGATGGCGCGCTGGCCGCGGTGGACGCCGTCGAAGTTGCCGATGGTGACGATGCCGCCGCGCGGCAGGTCGCTGGCCTGGAAGGCGTCGTGGATGACGAGCATGCGGTCAGACGATACGCCCGACGAGGTCGTCGGCGTGCGCCTCGGTGATCTCCACCTCGGCGAGGCTCCCCGCCGGCGCGCTCCCGTCCACGATCAGCACCCGGCCGTCGATCTCCGGCGCCTGGCCGGCGTGGCGGCCCTGGAGGAGGTGCTCGCTCTCCTCGCAGACGCCCTCGACCAGCACCTCGAGCCGCCGCCCGACCAGCCGCCGGCGGCTGGCGAGCGCGATCGGCCGCTGCGCTTCGAGGAGCTGGCGGTGGCGGCGGCGGGCGACGTGGCGCGGCACCCGCCCCGGCAGCGCGGCGCCGGGGGTGCCCTCCTCGGGGCTGTAGACGAAGCCGCCGAGGTGGTCGAAGCGCGCCTCGCGCACGAAGCCGAGGAGCTCCTGGAAGTGCTCCTCGGTCTCCCCCGGGAAGCCGACGATGAAAGTGGTGCGCAGGCTGACGTCGGGCGCCAGCGCCCGCGCCCGCTCGAGCAGCCGCAGGTAGCGGCGGGCGTCGCCGCCGCGGCGCATCGCCCGCAGCACCTCGCCGCTGGCGTGCTGGAGCGGGATGTCGAGGTAGGAGAGGAAGCGCGGCTCCGTCCCCATCAGGCGGAGGAGGTCCTCGTCGAGCGTCGTCGGGTAGGCGTAGAGGAAGCGGACCCAGGGGATGTCGGT
>DASWHY010000196.1:0-2231 GCA_036397955.1 Thermoanaerobaculia bacterium
CGGCGACGACGCGCGGCTCGACCGCCGCCACCCCGGGGAGCGCGGCGATCTCGGCGGCGACGGCGAGCGGCGCGCGCTCGAGCTGCACGAAGAGGTCGGCGAAGCGGTAGCGCTCGTAGTAGTCCGCCTGGGTGCCGAGCAGGTAGCGGTGCATGCTGCGCAGGGTCACGAACATCGCGATGCCGCAGGTCACCACCAGGGCGATGGCCACGGCCTGGCCGCGCAGGTGCCGCAGGTCGCGCAGGAGCTTGCGGTGCAGAGGGCTCACGGCGCGCTCACCACTCGAGGTCGGCCGGCGTCGCGCGCACGGCGTTGCGCCGCTCCTCGACGATGCGGCCGCTGCGCAGCCGCACCACGCGGTCGGCCATCGCGGCGATGGCGGCGTTGTGGGTGATGACGGCGGTGGTCGTGCCGACCTCGCGGTTGACCCGCTCGAGCACCTCGAGGACGAGCTTGCCGGTCTCGTAGTCGAGCGCCCCGGTCGGCTCGTCGCAGAGCAGCACGTCCGGCCGCTTCGCCACCGCCCGCGCGATCGCGACGCGTTGCTGCTCGCCGCCCGAGAGCTGCGCCGGGAAGTGGTCGAGCCGCGTCCCCAGCCCGACCAGGCCGAGGGCCTCGGCGGGGTCCATCGGGTGGGCGGCGATCGCGGTAACCAGCTCCACGTTCTCGCGCGCGGTCAAGCTCGGGATCAGGTTGTAGAACTGGAAGACGAAGCCGACGTGCTCGCGGCGGTAGCGGGTCAGCTCGTCTTCGGAGGCGCCGGTCAGCTCGTGGTCGAGGAAGTGGACGCTGCCGGCGGTGGGGGCGTCGAGCCCGCCCAGGATGTTGAGCAGGGTGGACTTGCCGCTGCCGGAGGGGCCGAGAAAGACGACGAGCTCGCCGGCGTAGAGGTCGAGGTCCACGCCGGAGAGGGCGGACACCTCGACCTCCCCCATGCGGTAGACCTTGCTCAGGCCGCGGGCGCGGAAGACCGCCGGCGCCGCGGGCGCTGCGGCGGCCGCGGCGGGCTCGATCTCGCGGTCGATCGCCGCGGCCACGTGGCGGCTCCCTTTCAGGCCGCCGGCAACGCGGTCGCCATGGGCGGGGTGACGTCGAGCGCCCGCAGGTCGCGGAGGAACTCGTCGATCAACCCGCGCAGCCCTTCGCGGTCGCCTTCGACGACACGCAGCGTCATCCGCAGGCTGATGCCGCGGCACCCCCCGAACTGCTGGTAGAAGGCGCAGTAGCGGCAGCAGTTGAGCCCCTCGCCGCACGCCCGCAGCTCGTCGCGCGCCGCGTCGCAGAGCGAGAAGGCGGCGTTGATCTCGGTGAGCAGCTCGATTTCGTCCATCGCCGCGGACCGCTCCCGCAGGTCCTCCCAGAGCGCCACCGCCTCGTCCTTGGCCTCTTGCCAGTCCATGGCTCGTCCTCCTCGACCCTCACGCTACGGCCGGCGAGAGCGCATTCCCACACCCGGAAGGGTGGGCCAGGCCGTTCGCCGCGGGGTAGTACGCCGCCCACCCGGCGAGGTGTCGTGCCCGCGCCGGCCGCCGTCTAGGGTGGTGCCGATCGCGCGGCGCGACTCGCCGCGCCGCAAGGAGACGCCATGAGCATGCAGATCACCTTCCCCGGCGGCATGGCCGTCGACGCCGGCTACCGCGGGCACACGATCCACACCGACCAGCCGCAGGCGGCCGGGGGCGAGGGCTCGGGACCGACGCCATTCGACCTCTTCCTGGTCTCGATCGGGACTTGCGCCGGCTACTACGCCCTCCGCTTCTGCCGGGAGCGCGGGCTCGACACGGCCGGCCTCGCCCTGTCGCTCGAGACGGAATGGGACGCAGGGCGCGAGCACCTGGCGGCGGTGCGCATCGAGATCGAGCTGCCGCCGGCGTTTCCGGTGAAGTACCGGGCCGCGGTGGTACGGGCCGCCGAGCAGTGCAAGGTCAAGCGGCTGATCCAGGCGCCGCCGCGCTTCGTGGTGGCGGCGGTGGAGAGCCGCGGCGCGCCGCTGGTGCCGGCAGCGATCTGAGCGCGCCGCGGCCCGCGCCCGCAGGTCACTCGTCGAGGACGAAAGTGACCTTGAGGTGGACGCGGAAGGTGGTGATCTCGTTGGCGGCCACCTCCACGAGCTGGTCCTCCACCCAGGCGCGCTTGATGTTCTTGATCGTCTTGCCCGCCCGGCGGAGCCCGTCCCGGATCGCGTCTTCGAAGCTGATAGCCGAGTCGCTGCTGATCTCGATGATTTTTGC
>DASWHY010000197.1:0-3910 GCA_036397955.1 Thermoanaerobaculia bacterium
ACCCGCGCCAGCCCCGCCAGGGTATCGCGGACGACCAGGGTGTTGCCCCCCGGCTGCAGCTCGACCGTGCCGCGCGGCGAGAGCAGCGGGTGGATCAGCATGAAGGCTTCGGCCGCCTTCTGGTGCTTGAGGGTGTAGGCATGGACGTAGAGCGTGTCGGCGCGCGCCCCCTGCTGGCCGCTCTGCGCCGCGAGCGGGGCGCCCGCGGCCGGCGCCAGGAGCACGAGCAGCACGAGCAGCGGCGAGACGAAGCGCGACACGGCAAGGCTCGGGAGGGGGGGGCGCGGGTCAGCGGACCGCGCGGCGCGAAGGGGGAGCGGAGCGGCGGGCACGCGGCTCAGACATCCAGGCTCTCGTCGACGATCATGACCACCGAGAGGTCCTCGCCTTCGAGGTGGTAGATGCGCGCGTCGGAGCGGGAGTCCGGCCCTTCGATGCCGTCGAGCAGCGGCAGCCGGCCCATCGCGCCGATCGCGGCGGGCACCGCCGCGGCGGCGAAGGAGGGGGCGCGGCCGGCCGAGCGCAGGGCGCGCGGCAGGCCCTCGTTGTCCATCGAGAGGGCGAGGAAGGCGAGCACCGCCGCCGCCGCCCAGCGCGCCCAGCTCCGCCCGTGGCCGCTCCGCGCCGCCACCCGGCGGGCGGCGCGCAGGGCGGTCACGCCCTGGAGCACGGCCTCGACCTCGGCGCGCTCGTCGAGCGCGGCCTCGACGCGGGCGAGGCGGCGGAAGACGAGCGTCGGGTCGGCCGCGGGGGCGGCGCGGCGGCAGGCCGGGCAGCCGTCGAGGTGCGCCAGGGCCTCGCCCCACGCCGCGGGCTCCGCGCCGTCGCGGTCGCGGCGGTGGGCGGCGAGCGCGGTCCAGTCGGGGCAGGCGGCGGCGTTCACGCTTCCACCTCCTGGGCGGCGAACGGGCCGGCATACTCGGGGTAGCGGCGGCGCAGCTCGCGGCGCAGGACCTTGCGGGCGTTGAAGAGGTGGTTGCGCACGGTCGATTCGCGGCAGCCGACGATCTGCGACACCTCGGGCGAGGAGAGCCCCTCGATCTCGCGCAGCAGGAAGACCATGCGCTGCTTCTCCGAGAGGCCGGCCGCGAGCTCGCGGAAGATCGCCGCCACCTCGCCGTCCTGGAGGCGCGCGAGGTCGTGCCGGGCGCTGCCATCGGCGACCTGGCGCAGGTGCTGGCGCACCGGCTCGTGGCTCCGCTCGCGGCTCTTGCGCGAGCGCAGGTGGTCGATGGCGAGGTTGCTGGCGATGCGGTAGATCCAGGTGTTGGGGCTCCAGCGCTCGTCGAACTTGCGCCGGTTCTCCCAGACTTTGAAGAAGGTGACCTGGACGACGTCGCGCGCCTCCTCGAGGTCGCCCAGGATGCGCTGGGTGGCCTGGAGGAGCGGCTTGGTCTTGCGGGCGATCAGCTCGGCGAGCGCCTCCTCCTCCCCTTCGCGCACGGCGAGCAGCAGCTCGCGGTCGGACACCTCCCCCCAGGCGGGGCGGGGCGTCGGGGTGGAGTGGACTAGCCTCAACATGGTCTTAGGCGTATACGGCGGCAGGAGTTAGAGCGTCTAACGAGCGGACGGCGGCCGCCGAGAACGGTTGATTATACTGCCGGGCGCATGCCGCCGCCGATGCTCGAGCGAGCCCCCGCCCGGGGGCTCTATCAGGCGGCGATGGGACTGGCGCTCCTGGCGGCGGGGCCGCTGCTGCTGGCGCGGCGCGGGCGGCACTACCTCGAGACCCTGCCCGGACGGCTGGGGCGGGGCGCGGCCGCAGAGCCGGCGGCGGCCGGCGGCCTCTGGCTGCACGCCGTCTCGGTCGGCGAGGTAGCGGTGGCCGCGACGCTGGCGCGGGCGCTGCCGCCGGAGCTGCCGCTGGTCGTCACCACCGTCACCCCCACCGGCCAGGCCCGCGCCCGCGAGGCCTTTGCCGGCCGCGCGGCGGTCGCCTACCTCCCCTTCGACCTCGGCTTCGCCGTGCTGCGCTTCTTCGACCGCTTCCAGCCCGGCGCCCTGGTGCTGGTCGAGGGGGACTACTGGCCGCTGGTGCTGGCCGAGGCGCGGCGGCGGGGGCTGCCGGTGGCGGTCGTCAACGGGCGCGTCGGCAACCGCAGCTTCGGCCGCATGCGCCGGCTCGCGCCGCTGGCGCGGCGGCTCCTCGCCGGCGTCGACCTCTACGGCGTGCAGGACGCGGAGGACCGCCGGCGCCTCGCCGCGCTCGGGGTGCCGAAGGAGCGGGTGCGGGTGACCGGGAACCTCAAGTTCGAGGCCGCCGAGCCGCGCGTGGACCCGGCGCTGGCGGCGCGGGTGCGGGAGTTGGCGGCGGGACGTCCCATCGTACTGGCTGGCTCCACGATGCCGGCTGAGGAGGAGAAGGTCTTGGCGGCCTTCGAGCGCGCCGGCGGCGGCGGGCGGGCGCTCCTGGTCCTCGCGCCGCGCCACCCCGAGCGCTGGGACGAGGTGGACGCCCTGCTCGCGGCGTGGGCGCAGGAGCGCGGCGCGGCGCATCTGCGGCGCGGCCGGCTGCCGGCGGACCTCCCGACCCGGCCGGTTTCCGTCCTCCTCCTCGACAGCCTCGGCGAGCTCGCCGGCCTCTACCGGCTGGCGGCGGCGGCCTTCATCGGCGGCACGCTGGTGGCGACGGGCGGCCACAACCCGCTCGAGCCGGCGCGCTTCGGCGTGCCGCTGGCGGTCGGGCCCTCGCTCCACAACTTCCGCGACGTGGCCGAGCGCTTCGACCGGGCCGGCGCCTGGCGGCGGGTGGCGGACGCCGCCGAGCTGGGGGAGGTCTGGCGCGGCTGGCTGGACGATCCGGCGGAAGCCGAGCGGCAGGGGCACCGCGGGCGCGCCCTGGTGCAGGCCAATCGCGGCGCCCTGGCGCGCACGCTGGAGCTCCTGGCGCCGGTCCTCGCCACCCTGCCCCCCGGCCCCGAGAGCGCATGACCGCTTCCCCTCTCCTGCCGGAGCCGCCGCGCGCCGCCGTCTCCCCCTGGCAGCGGCTCTACGGCGCCGCGCACCTCCTGCGGCGGCGCTGGTACCGCCGGCGGGCGCGCCGGCTGCCGCGGCCCGTGGTGTCGGTCGGCAACCTGCACTGGGGGGGCGCCGGCAAGACGCCGCTCGTCGCCGCGCTCGCCGCCCATCTGCGCGACCGCGGCCTCGCGGTCTGCATCTTGACCCGCGGCTACGGCGGGCGCGGGCGCGGCGTGCGGTTGGTGAGCGCCGGTGCCGGACCGCTCCTGGGGCCCGGCCTGGCCGGGGACGAGCCGGTGCTCCTCGCCGGCGAGCTGCCGGGGGTGGCGGTGGTGGCCGCCGCCGACCGCTGGCTCGGCGGCCGCCACGCCCTCGAGCGCCTGGACCCGGTCCCCGACCTCTTCCTCCTCGACGACGGCTTCTCCCACCTGGCGCTCGCCCGCGACCTCGACCTCCTCGCCTTCCCGGCGGCCGACCCCTTCGCCGGCGGGCGCCTCCTCCCCGGCGGCCGGCTGCGCGAGCCGCTGGAGTCGGCGGCCCGCGCCCACGCCGTGGTGCTGACCGGCGCCGGCTGGAGCGGCGGCCTCTCCCCCGGCCCCGCGCTCGGCCAGGCGCTCGCCCCCTTCGGCTTCCGCGGGCCCGGCTTCGCCAGCGCCACCGCGGCCGGTCCGGCGCGGCTGCGCGACGGCCGCGCGCTGCCGGCCGGCACGCGCGTCCTCCTGGTCTCCGGGCTGGCGCGGCCGGAGGAGTTCGCGCGCGCCGCGCGCGCCGCCGGCCACGAGGTCGTCGGGGAGCTGCGTTTCGCCGACCACCACGCCTACCCGGAGGCAAGCCTGGCGCGCATCCGGCGCGCCTTCGCCGAGAACGCCGCCGCCGCCGTCCTCACCACCGGCAAGGACCGGGTCAAGCTCCTCGGCCGCCTGGAGCTGCCGCTCGCCGAGCTGCCGGTGCG
>DASWHY010000198.1:0-2283 GCA_036397955.1 Thermoanaerobaculia bacterium
GTCCTCCTGTCCCGGCTCGAAGAGCACGGTCAGGTTGCAGCGGTCCATCACGCGCCGCCCGAGGCCGCGCGCGCCCTCCACCAGCAAGCGAAAATGCGGGTTCATCTCCGGCGCGCCTCCGGTCAGGTCCAGGCACTCGACGCCCGGGCTCGCCGCCAAAAGCTCCAGCACCCGCTCGGCGCCGCGCCGGTCCAGGGCCTCCGTGCGCTTGGGGCCCGCTTCGACGTGGCAGTGGTGGCAGGCCAGGTCGCAGCGCAGCCCCACGTTCACCTGCAGCGCGGTCACCGCGGCCCGGCGCAGCGGGCCGAGCCCGGCGTCCTCGAGCCGCGCCGCGACGGTGCTCTGGAGGGCGAGCGGGCGGGTCAGGCGCACGCTGCCGCGCTCGAGGTCGAAGTGCCCCCACCAGCCGTCCGCCGCCGGGCTGGGGACGGACGGAGCGCCGCGCTCGCTCCAGCTCACCCGCTCGAGCACCAGGCGGGTGCCGTCGAGGCGGAAGCGGTCGTCGCTCAGGTCGGCGGCGGCGAGCCGCGCCCGCAGGTCGAGCCCGCCAGCGATTCCCAGGTCGTGGAAGCGCAGCCGCACGGCGTTGGAGGTCAGGACCAGCTCGCCGCGGCCGCTGTTGCCCGCGGTCTCGAGCTCGAGGTCGGAGCGCAGCCGGCCGGCGCCGCCGAGGATCGCGACTCCGGCGTCCGGCGGCAGGTAGCCGTTGAAGGCGGCGAGGTCGGGCGCCTCGGCGGCGGGGAGGTGGACGCGCAGGCGGAGGTCGCGCGCGGCGTGCGCGAGGTCGAGGTCGTCCGTCGTCACCGTCATGCGGAGGCCGCTGCCGCGCAGGTGGGGCGGCGCGCCCGGGGCGGTGCGCGCGGCGATCTCGAAGCGGTCGAAGAGGACCTGGAGGTCGAGCGCCGGCGCGCCCGCCCCCGGCTCGACGGCACCGGTCACGACGGCGCTGCCGCGCGCGCGGCTGGTCAGGTACTCGGCCTCGACGCGCGCCGGCGCGATGCGCAGCCGGCTCCCCGGCGCCAGGCGGCCGCGGTCGAGCCGCAGGGTGGCGGTGAAGGGGCCGTCGCCGCGCAGATCGAGCCAGGGCGCCTTTTTCAGATAGGCGTCCAGGAAGCCGAGCGAGGCGAGCCGCCCGGCGAGCTCGGCGTCGGCGGAGAGCGGGCGGAGGTTGGCGGCGCCGCGCAGGCTGCCTGGCGCGAACGGGTCGAGGCGCGCCGTGCCGCGCGCCGTGAGGCCATGGGCCAGGGTCTCCGCGCCGCGGCGCGCGCGCCCTTGCGCGACGGTGAAGGCGGTGCGGTCGAGCGCCAGCTTGCCGTCGCGCCAGGCGAAGCCGCCGGCGGCCTCGACTCCCGCCGTCAGCGTGAGGTCGCGGACCTCCATGGCGGCGGCCCCGGCGAGCCGCGCGTCGGCCAGGTGGACGCTCCACCGCCGCCGCGGCGGTCCGCGTCGCGCCGCGGGGGGCGGGCCGATCCCGACGCGCACGTCCGCGCCCTCGCCGCGCAGCCCGGCGAGGCGCAGCTCGCGGCGGAGGAGGGCGGGGAGGTCGAGGCGCGCCGCGGCGCGCGGCAGGGCGATCGTCCAGGCGGCGCGCCGGCCGGAGAGGTCGAGCCGCACGCCCTCGCCGTCGAGCTGCCCCCAGAGGGTGGCGCGGCGGGCGGCGAGGAGGCGGCTCAAGCGCAGCTCGGCGGTCGCCGCGGCGAGGCGCAGGGCGTCGCTCTCGAAGGCGCCGCCCGGGCGGTAGACGGCGACGCCGGCGGCGCTGCCGTCGAGGGTCAGCCGCGGGCCGGCCGGCGCCGGCTCCACCTCGGCGCGCACGACCAGCCGCGCGGCCTCCGGCGTCCGCACTGCCGAGTAGATGGCGCGGCTGCCGGGGAGGAGGCGCCCGTCACGCACGCCGAGGTCGAGGAGCAGCCGGCCCGACCCGCCGCCGGCCAGGCGCAGCGAGCCGGAGAGGAAGTCGAGACCGCGCAGACCGCGGTGACGCCGCGGCGCGTAGGGCCCCAAGCGGAGCGCGCCGGCGAGCCGCGCGTCGCGCGCGATCGTCTCGCGCCCGGCGCGCAGGGTCGCGCCGTGCAGGTCGAAGCGCTCCACCTCCAGCCTGACTTCCCGGCCCGGCGCGAGGTGCAGGCTGCCGGCGGCCGTGCCCTTGCCGTCCAGCCGCAGCGGGCCGAGGCGCAGGGCGGCGAGGCGGGCGATTCTCACGTCTTCGAGCTGCACCTCGCGGCGCAGCAGCGGCAGGAGGTCGAGCCGGCCGCGCCCGCGCTCCACGCGCAGCGACCAGGG
>DASWHY010000199.1:0-1670 GCA_036397955.1 Thermoanaerobaculia bacterium
AAGTAGGTGAAGGCCGAGTAGAGGAGGCCGAGGGAGTGCGGGAACTCGACCTCCTCGAGGATCTCCAGCCGCTCGCCCTCGCCGACGCCGATCGTCGTCGTCGCCCACTCGCCGACGCCGTCGAGGGTGAGCACCGCCGCCTCGGCGAAGGGCGAGGGGTAGAAGGCGGAGGCGGCGTGCGACTCGTGGTGCGCGGTGAAGTAGATCGGCGGCGTCTCGGCGAGGCCGCAGGCTTCGAGCGCCTCGGCGATGCGCGGCGGGATCCACAGCTTCTCTTTCAACCAGAGCGGCACCGCCTGGACGAAGGAGGCGAGACCGCGCGGCGCCACCGCCAGGTAGGTCTCGAGGATGCGGTGGAACTTCAGGAGCGGCTTGTCGTAAAAGACGACCCCGTCGAGCGCCGCGCCATCCGGCTCGATCCCCCCCGCCTCCAGGCAGTAGCGCACCGCGCCGGCCGGGAAGCCGGCGTCGTGCTTGACGCGCGAGAAGCGCTCCTCCTGCGCCGCCGCGACGATGCGGCCGTCCTCGACCAGGCAGGCGGCCGAGTCGTGGTAGTAGCAGGAGACGCCGAGGAGCTTCACGTCGCGGGCCGCGCCTCAGAACTGCTGGCGGTAGGACTCGGCGCCGCGCGGGCGACCCTGGCGGCCCTCGCCGGGAGAGCGCCAGTAGGTCGCGGCGGCCGGGTCGAAGCCGGTGGTGAGGCGGAGGCGCCGGCGGTCGCGCAGCAGCGCCCCGAAGGGCAGGAAGAGGAGGTAGAAGAGGAGGGTCATCAGGAGCCAGGTCACCGCGGTCCCGACCCAGCGGCCGAAGGTCTCGAGGGCGCGGGAGAGGCGGGCGTAGCCGCCGAGGGACGAGGCCGCGGCGAGGAGCGCCACGGCGAGGGCGATCGCCGCCACGACGTAGGCGAACGGCGTGCGCCAGAGGAGCCAGAGGACGACCGCCGCCGCCGCCCCCACCGCCCCCTGCACCAGGCCGCGCGCCCGCGCCTTCGCCGCCGCCCGGCGGGCGCGCTCGCCGGCGCCGGCTTCGCGCCCCTCCCGGCTCCAGACGGGCAGGCTCGCGGCGGGGTTCTGCGGTACGGCACTCATGGCTTGACGTGGGGTGCCCGGGCGGCCGGGCGGGTGCGTATGGTAGTCCCAACGAGGCCCCGTTTCAATCCATTCGCTTGCAGCGATACGTCGAAAGGCTTACAATCGCCCCAGCTTCTCGGTGTCGTAACCAGTTTGGCCTTCGGAGTTTCTGTGTCTTCAGGAGGTGTAGCCTTCATGAAACGGCCGTTGCTCCTCGCCCTGCTTGCGCTCCTCGCCATCGCCCCCACGCTGCACGCCGGCACGGTCTACGTGCCGGTCACCAAGGACGGGATCCAGGACAAGGTCTACAAGACCAAGGTGTGGGTGACCAACACCAGCAGCGTCGCCCGCCGCTTCACCCACGTCTTCATCCCCGCCGGCACCGACGGCACGGTGCGCAACGCCGCCCCGCAGACCCTGACGGTGCCGGCCGGCGGCACCTTGCTGCTGTCGAGCCTCGCGCCCGCCGGCCAGATCGGGGTGCTCGAGATCAGCGGCGCGCCGCAGCTCGTGGTGACGGCGCGGCTCGACGCCTCCGGGCTGGCGACGCCGACGGTGGCGAGCGCCCACCTGCCGGTCGTCTCCTCGGACAACCTGATC
>DASWHY010000200.1:0-6072 GCA_036397955.1 Thermoanaerobaculia bacterium
CGCAGGATGTTGAGCAGCAGGTTCCCCGGGCGCTTGAGGATGCCGGTGTAGAGGCGCCCGCCGCCGCCGAACCGCGGGCTGATGTCCCCGGTCTGCACCTCGCTCGGCACGGTCGAGCGGAGGACCCAGGTGTTGCCGCCGTCGCGCGACACGAAGATGGGGGCGGACGGGCCCCCGAGCGGGTCGGGAGTGAAGGCACTGCCGACGATCTGTTTCGGGTCGCTCGGATCGACGGCGAGGCTCGGCTCGCTGTCCTGCTCGGTCTCGCCGCTCAACGAGCGGGGGATCATGTTGACGAGGAGGAGCGTCGCCGGCGCGGCAGTCTTGGGCTTCTTCGCCTTCGGCTTCTTCTTGGCGGTGGCCATCGCTCGCCTCTACTCGGGCTCGTCCGTGGCCGCGGCCAGGGCGCGGATCTCGGGCGCACGCTCGCTGGGCTGGAAGTCGTCGGGATCGAGGGCGGTGAAGGTGTCCGCGCCCGCCGCGGTCTCCGCGGCGGCGGCCACCGCCCGCCCCCGCCGCGCGCCGGCGCGGGCGGCCGGCTCTCCGGCCGCCTTCTGCAGGATGAACACCCCCTCCTGGCCCGGCTGGAACTTGGGCGCCTTGTACCAGCGCACGTCGTCGCTGCCGGGGAAGCGCACCACGACCTTCCTCTTGCGCGGTCCTTTCTCGACCGCGTCGACCTCGATCTCCGCCTCCCGCCACTGCGGGTCGTGCTCGGTGATCGGCGCCCGCGGTGGGGCTTCGGTGGCCGCCGCCGCCGCCCGCGCCCCTTTCCGCGGCGCCGGCCGGGCCTCCGGCGCCACCCGCACGGCGGTGACCCGGCCGCGGACCACGACGTCGGCGCCAGCGACACGCTCGGCGATCGCGGCCGCCCTGAGACGGGCCGCCGGCTCGCTCGTCGCCTCGCCGGCCGCGAGGGCCGCCGCCAGGACGGCCCGCGGCGCGACGCTCGGAACGGAGGCCGCCGACACGCCGCGGCGGCGAGGCACCCCGGCGGGCGCCACCGGCTCGTGGCCGAGCGACTCCACCGCCAGCGTCTCGGCGAAGAGCCAGCCGTTGGTGAAGAAGCGGGCCTGCTCGCCGGCGCGCACGGTCTCGCGGGGGGCGAGCTTGACGGTGATGTCGCGCCCGACGAAGGCGCTCATGCTCTCGGGCCCCTTCTCGACCCGGTCGACGTGCACGATGACGGTGCGCTCCTTGTCGTCGACCTCCGCGACGTTGGCGGCCCGCAGCTTCTGGACCGTGCCGACGAACACGAAGCGCGCCTGCCGCGAGAGCGATTCCTTCGACTTCTTGGCGGGCATGGTGGGCTGCTCCTTTCCGCAAGCATGCAAACGCGGGGACGGGATGTCAAGGGCGCGGCGGCATGCGGCGCCGCGACCGCCGCGCTACCGCGCCAGCCGGATGCCGGTCATCTGGAACCGCGTGTCGGCGGGCCAGAAGTTGCGGTAGCTCGGGCGGATGTGGGAGGCGGGGGTGGCGCAGGAGCCGCCGCGCAGGACGCGCTGGTTGTCCATGAACTTGCCGTTGTACTCCATGAGGTTGCCCGCGAAGGGGCGATAGCCGGGGTAGGGCTCGTAGTGGCTGGTGGTCCACTCCCAGAGGTCGCCGGCCAGCTGGAGGAGGTCGCCGGACGGGCCGCCGCCGACGGCCGGCCGCGGATGGAGGGCACCGCCGTCGAGGAAGTTGCCGCCTTCGGCCGTGAAGCCGACGGCGCGGGCCGCGCGCTCCCACTCGCGCTCGGTGGGCAGCCGCGCGCCCCGCCAGCGCGCGTACGCCTCGGCCTCGTAGAAGCTGACGTGCGCGACCGGCTCGTCGGGCTCGACCGGCCGCACGCCGGCCAGGGTCCAAACCCGCCAGCCGCCGCCGTCGCGCTCCCAGTAGAGCGGCGCCTCCCAGCCGCGCTCGCGCGCCGCGCCCCAGCCGTTGGAGAGCCAGAGGAGCGGATCGGCGTAGCCGCCGGCGGCCATGAACTCCAGGTACTCGGCGTTGGTGACTAGGCGGCTGCCGAGCGCGAAGTCGTCGAGCCAGGCCTGGTGCACCGGCAGCTCGTTGTCCCAGCACCAGCCCCCTTCGAGGTTGCCGATCTGGTAGAGGCCGCCGGCGATCGGGACGAATTCGTGCGGCGGGGGAGGGGCGTCGCGCAGGAGGGCGTCCTTGCGCGCGCCGCAGTAGGGCTCGCGCAGCTCGGGGGCGTTGCTGCCCAGGATGTGCTTGACCTCGGTGACCAGCAGCTCCTGGTGCTGCTGCTCGTGCTGCCGGCCGGTGGTGACCAGGAAAGTGAGCTCCGCGAAGCGCTCCTCGGGGGCCTCCTCGATCAGCGCCTCCATCCGGGCGTCGACGCCGCGCCGGAAGGCGTAGACCTCGTCGGTCGTCGGCCGGGTCACCAGGCCGCGGCGGTCGCGCGCCAGGCGCGGCCCGAGCGACTCGTAATAGGAGTTCAAGACGTACTCGAAGCGCGCGTCCTCCGCGGCGCCGCGGCCGAACGGCTCGAGCACGTTCTTGGCGAAGAACCAGGTGGTGTGCCCGAGGTTCCACCACGGGGGGCTGACGTCGGGCATCGACTGGACGCGGTAGTCCTCCGGCTGCAGCGGCCGGCAGAGCTCGACCGTGGTCGAGCGGACGGCGCGGAAGTCGGCGAGGAGCTGCTGGCGGTCCACGACTCCATTGTAGAGCCGCTATGATGCGCGCGGCTTCCGAGGAGGCAGGCTTGAGCGGACCGAGGGTCGAAGGCACGGCCGCCCTGCGGCGCGTGGTCTCGCGCTGGGAGATCGTGGCGCTGTCGCTCAACGACGTCATCGGCAGCGGCGTCTACCTGCTGCCGGCGGCGGCGGCGGCGATCCTCGGCGCGGCGAGCGTCGGGGCCGTCGTGGCCGCCGGCTTCGCGGTGCTGCTGATCGTCCTCTGCTTCGCCGAGGCGGGGAGCTACTTCGACCGCCCGGGCGGCGCCTACCTCTACGCCCGCACCGCCTTCGGCGACCTGGTCGGCTTCGAGGTCGGCTGGATGACCTGGTTGGCGCGCGTCGCCTCCGTCGCCTCGCTCTCGGCCGGCTTCGCGCAGGCGCTCGGCTACCTGCTGCCGGCGGCGCGCGAGGGAGTGGGGCGCGGGCTGGCGATCGCCCTGCCCGTCCTGGCCCTGACGGCGATCAACGTCGTCGGCGTCAAGGCAGGCGCGCGCACCGCGGTGCTGCTGGCGATCGGCAAGATCGTCCCGCTCCTCGTCTTCGTCGTCGCCGGCGCCTTCCACTTCTCCCGCGCGACGCTCGCCGGCGCCGAGCCCACCGGCGCGGGGTCGCTCGGCGAAGCGGCGCTCCTCCTCCTCTTCGCCTACGCCGGCTTCGAGAACACAGCCGCGCCGGCGGGTGAGTTCAAGAACCCGCGCCGCGACGTGCCCTTCGCCCTCATCATGCAGATCGTCCTGGTGACGCTCATCTACTCGGCGGTGCAGCTCGTGGCGCTCGGCACGCTGCCCGGGGTCGCGGCCTCGGAGACGCCGCTCGCCGACGCCGCCCGGCGCTTCCTCGGCGACTGGGGCGGGTGGCTCCTCACCCTCGGCGCCGTGCTCTCCATCCTCGGCACCAACGGCAACACCATGCTCTCCGGCCCGCGCTACCTCTTTGCCCTGGCCGAGGACGGCTTCGGCCCGCGCCTCCTCGCCCGCGTCCATCCGCGCTTCCGCACGCCGGCCAACGCCGTCGTCCTGCAGGCGCTGGTGGCGGTGCCGCTCGCCCTCACCGGCACGTTCGTGAAGCTCGCGGCGCTCTCGGTCGTGGCGCGTCTGGCGACCTACATCGGCACCGCCGCCGCCGTGCCGATCCTGCGGCGGAAGCTGGCGGCGCTCCCGGGGACGGTCCGCCTGCCCGGCGGGCCGCTCATCCCGATCGCCGCCGTCCTGGTCTGCCTGGTCCTGGTCGGCAGCGCCGAGCCGCGGAACCTCATCGCCGGCGCGGTCGCGATCGCCGCCGGCCTCGTGATCTACGCCTTCCGGCGCTGCGAGGCACCCGGCGTACAATCCCCGCCATGAGCTCCCAGCCGGTCCCGCTGCGCGACCCGGCGAGCCTCCCGCGGCCGGTGCCGCTGGAGGTGAGCGTGCTGGTGCCGGTGCTCGACGAGGCGGGGACGGTCGGGGAGCTGGCGCGGCGCACGGCGGCCGTGCTCGACGGCCTGGGCCGGAGCTTCGAGCTCCTCTTCATCGACGACGGCTCGCGCGACGGCACGCCCGAGCGGGTGCGCGAGGCCCACGCCGCCGATCCGCGGGTCAAGCTCCTCCGCCTGCGCCGCAACTTCGGCAAGGCGGCGGCGCTGTCGGCCGGGCTCGACCACTCCCGCGGCGAGCTGGTGATCACCATGGACGGCGACCTCCAGGACGCGCCGGAGGAGATCCCGCGCCTCCTCGCGACGCTGGAGGAGCGGGACCTCGACCTCGTCTCCGGCTGGAAGCGGCGGCGGCGCGACCCGGTCTCGAAGCGGCTGCCGTCGCGCCTCTTCAACTGGGTGACGCGGCAGCTCGCGCAAGTGCCGCTGCACGACTTCAACAGCGGCTTCAAGATCTACCGCCGCGAGGTGCTGGAGCAGATCGCGGTCTACGGCGAGCTCCACCGCTACATCCCGGTGCTGGCCAGTCGGCGCGGCTTCTCGGTGGGGGAGATCGAGGTCGCGCACCACCCGCGCCGCGCGGGGGCGAGCAAGTACGGCTGGGACCGCTTCTACAAGGGGCTGCTCGACCTGATCACGGTGCTCTTCATCACCCGCTACACGCGCCGGCCGCTCCACCTCTTCGGCGCCTTCGGCCTCCTCTTCCTGACCACCGGCTTCGCCATCAACCTCTACCTGGCGGTCCTCTGGTTCGGCGGCGAGGACCTGTCGAACCGCCCGCTGCTGCTCTTCGGCGTGCTGCTCATGCTGCTCGGCATCCAGGTGCTCACCACCGGCCTCCTCGGCGAGATGTTCACCTTCAAGAACTTCCGCCGCCCCGACAGCTACTCGGTCAAGGAGCACCTGGACTGACCGCGCCGCCGTCGCGCCTCGCCCTCCTCTTCCTCACCCAGACCTACCCGCGCCACCCCGGCGACCTCTGCGGGCCGTTCATCCGCGACTTGGCCGCGGCCCTGGTGCGCGGCGGCGACGCGGTGACGGTGTTGGCGCCGCACGCGGCGGGGCTGCCGGCGCGCTGGCAGGACGCGGGCGTCGAGGTCCGCACCTTCCGCTACGCGCCGGAAGGGGCGGAGCGGCTGGGCTACGGGCGGAGCCTGGAGGCCGACGAGCGGATCCGCGGCGCGGCGCTGGCGGTGGCGCCGCTCTACGCCCTGGCGGCGCGGCGGGCGGTGCGCCGGCTCCTGGCGCGCCGGCGCTTCGACCTCTACCAGGCGCACTGGCTGGTGCCGAACGCCGTCGCCGCGCCGGGGCGGCCTCGCCGCACGCCGTTCGCCGTGGGGATCCACGGCAGCGACGTCTTCCTGGCCGAGCGGCCGCCGTACCGCGCCCTGGCGCGCCGGGCGCTGGCGCAGGCGCGGCTCGTCACCGGCTGCTCGCCGGAGCTGGTCGAGCGGGTGTGCGCCCTGGGTTTTCCCGCCGAGCGGGCGCGGGTCATCCCCTACGGAGTGGACGTCGCCGCCTTCGCGCCGGACCGCGAGCGCGGGCGGGAATGGCGGGCGCGCCTCGGCGTGCCCGCCGATGCGCCGCTCGTCCTCGCAGTCGGCCGGATGGCGACCAAGAAGGGCTTCCACGTTCTGATGCAGGCGGCGCCGGCCGTCCTCTCCGCCCGGCCGGACGCCCACCTCGTCCTCGCCGGCGCCGGCGACCGCCTGGCCGAGCTGCGCGCCGCCGCGACGCCCTGGCCGGACCGCGTCCACTTCCCGGGCGCGGTGGCGCACGACGCCCTCCCCGACCTCTTCCGCGCCGCCGATCTCTTCGTCCTGCCCGCGGTCCACGACGCCCGCGGCAACGTGGACGGCCTGCCGAACGTCATCCTGGAAGCGATGGCGAGCGGCCTGCCGGTCGTCGCCTCGGGCATCTCGGGGATCCCGCTGGCGGTCGAGGACGGGCGGACCGGGCTCCTGGTGCCCGAAGGGG